>NZ_RZOT01000239.1:0-8624 GCF_003999085.1 Mesorhizobium sp. M4A.F.Ca.ET.090.04.2.1 | reverse complement strand
GTGCAGCTGAGCGCGGACGACCGCAATGCCGGCATTGAACTGGTCGCTCTCGACGATCTTCTGTCGCGCTCCGACGTGGTCACCCTGCATTCCCGGGTGACCGTGGAAACCCGCGGCCTGATCAACACGGAGACCATCGCCAGCATGAAGCCCGGCGTGATCTTCATCAACACCGCGCGCGGGCCGCTGGTCGACTATGACGCCCTTTACGAGGCGCTGGTCTCCGGCCATATCGCCAGCGCCATGCTGGAAACCTTCGCGATCGAACCGGTGCCTTCGGATTGGCCGCTGCTGCAGCTGCCGAATGTGACGCTCACCCCGCATATCGCTGGCGCCTCGGTGCGCACCGTCACCTACGCGGCCGAGCAGGCGGCCGAGGAAGTGCGCCGCTATCTTGCCGGCCTGCCGCCGGTCAATCCGTGCTGAGTGCCATGAAGCGTTGCGTAGAGGGTTCGGCGAGATGAGCGGTGACGGCGACATTGTCGACCTTTTCGTCATCGGCGGCGGCGTCAACGGCGCCGGCATCGCGCGCGACGCCGCCGGCCGTGGCCTGTCCGTCATCCTGTGCGAGAAGGACGATCTCGCCGAAGGCACCAGCTCGCGTTCGGGCAAGCTGGTTCATGGCGGCCTGCGCTATCTCGAATATTACGAGTTCCGCTTGGTGCGCGAGGCGCTGATCGAGCGCGAGGTGCTCCTGGAATCCGCGCCCCACATCATCTGGCCGATGCGCTTCGTGCTGCCGCACAGCCCCGACGACCGCCCTGCCTGGCTGGTCCGCATCGGCCTCTTCCTCTACGACCATCTCGGCGGCCGCAAGCGGCTGCCACCCACCCGCACGCTGAACCTGCGCACGGCGCCGGAGGGCGCGCCGATCAAGGACGCTTTCATGCGTGGTTTCGAATATTCCGACTGCTGGGTCGACGATGCCCGCCTCGTCGTCATCAATGCGCTGGACGCGGCCGAGCGCGGGGCGAAGGTCTTCACCCGCACCGCTTGCACCGCCGCCCGTCGCGACAAGGGCCTGTGGTCGGTCGAGATGCGCGACGGCAGGACCGGCGTGAAGACCACGGTCCGGGCAAAGGCGCTGATCAATGCCGCCGGCCCCTGGGTCAACGATGTCGTCAACCGCGTCGCCGGGCAGAACTCCAAGCGCAATGTCCGCCTGGTCAAGGGCAGCCACATCGTCGTGCCGAAATTCTGGGAGGGGCGGCAGGCCTATCTCGTCCAGAACAACGACAAGCGCGTCATCTTCATCAATCCCTATCAGAACGACCTGGCGCTGATCGGCACCACCGACATTCCCTATGAAGGGCGCCCGGAAGACGTGGCGGCGGAGGAGAGCGAGATCGACTACCTGATCAAGGCCATCAACCGCTACTTCAAGCGCGGCCTGACGCGCGGCGACGTCGTCTACTCGTTCTCCGGCGTCAGGCCGCTTTATGACGACAATGCCGACAATCCGAGCGCGGTGACGCGCGACTATATTTTCGAGCTGGACGCGCCGACCGGGCAGGCGCCGCTGCTCTCCGTCTTCGGCGGCAAGATCACCACCTTCCGCAAGCTCGCCGAGCACGCGCTCGACCGCATCCAGCCGTTCTTTCCGAGAATGGGCAAGGCGTGGACTTCCGCTGCGCATCTGCCGGGCGGCGACATCGCCAATGCCGACTTCGAGCAGTTCCTCGGCGACCTCGGCCGCGACTACCCCTGGATGCCGGCCTCGCTGCTCAAGCATTATGGCCGGCTCTATGGCACGCGGACACGCGCTCTGGTCGGCAATGCCGGATCGCTCGACCAGCTCGGGCGGCACTTTGGCAGGGATTTCTTCGAGCGCGAGGCGAGCTACCTGTTCGAGCATGAGTGGGCGTCGACCGCCGCCGACATCCTCGACCGCCGCACCAAGCACGGTCTGCATCTCTCGGCCGCTGAGAGAGGCACCTTCGAGGACTGGTGCGCGAACCGATTGGCAAAGGCCGGCTGATGGCAGAACGCAATGATCACGATGCCGCCGAATTGCAGGCGTTGCGCGTCCTGTCGGCCAGTGTCGGCGCCGATCCTCTGCTGGTCCAGGGCGCCGGTGGCAACACCTCGCTCAAGCAAGCCGGTGTGCTGTGGATCAAGGCCTCCGGCACCTGGCTGATGAACGCGGCCAGCAACGACATCATGGTCCCGGTGGCGCTGGCGCCCTTGCTCGATGCCGTCGCGCGCAACGACCCGGCGGCCGAGAAGGCCGCCGTGTTCACGCTTGCCGAGCTCAACCCGCACCAGTTGCGCCCGTCCATTGAGACGACGGTGCATGCATTGCTGCCGCAAAAGGTCGTCGTCCATGTCCACTGCGTCGAGACCATCGCGATCGCCGTCCAGGCCAATGCCGAGGCGCTGCTGGAGGAACGACTGCGCGGCCTCGACTGGGCCTTCGTGCCCTATCGCCGGCCGGGCCTGCCGCTGGCGCAAGGCATCGCCGAACGGCTGAAGCCGGGCACCGACGTGCTCGTGCTCGGCAACCATGGGCTGGTGGTCGCGGCCGAGACGGTCACCGAGGCAAACCTATTGCTGCGGCGCGTCACTGGCCTGCTTGCCCGCGCGCCGCGCAAGGTGCCTGCGCCCGACATCGACGCGCTGATCAGGCTCGCCATGGGTAGTGCCTACCGCCTTCCGGTCGCGATCGAGGCGCACGCCGCCGCCACCGATCTCGCCAGTTGCCGGATCGCCGCCTCGGGCAGTCTCTACCCGGACCACGTGATCTTTCTCGGCATCGGCTCGGCGATCGCCGGTCCGAACGAGAATGCCGCCGCCGTGGTGGCGCGGACAACGGCTGCCGGGCAGCCGGCTCCAGCCTCCATCCTCTTCCCCGGCAAGGGCATACTGATGCGCCGGGATGCCAATGCCGGCGCCGAGGCGATGGCGCGCTGCCTCGCCGATGTCGTCATCCGCGTCGATCCGACGGCGCGCGTCAACTATCTCAGCATCGAGGAGAATGCCGAGCTCCTGAACTGGGACGCCGAGAAATACCGCCAGGAGCTCAACCGGCGCGCCGGCAGCGTGCTGCAATGATTGCGCTTCATGCCGGCGGTTCGGGTGCGTGCGCCATCGGTCGTCACGCTGTCGGGCAGGCCTGAACAGGAGTCTGGAATTTGGCCTTCACGCTCTCCCTCAACACCAACCCGCTGGTCAACCGCTTTGCCGATCCGGACGACCTGATCGACGCCATCGCCTATGACATCGGCATAAGGGACGTCCAGCTCACACATGAATTCGTCAATCCCGGCTGGCCGGCGGCGACGATCGCCAAGTTCGTCCGGCTGTTCCAGGCAGCACTTGCCCGCACCGGCGTGCGCATCACCTCTGGCATGACCGGCCCCTATGGCCGGCTCAACCATTTCGGCCATCCCGATGCCGAGGTGCGCCGCTACTATGTAGACTGGTTCAAGACCTTCGCCGCCATTTCGGCCGAGCTTGGCGCCAGCGGCATCGGCACGCAGTTCGCGATCTTCACCCACAAGGATTACGACGACCCTGAGCGCCGCGCCCGGCTGCTCGACATCGCGATGGAATGCTGGCGTGAGGTCGCCGATCATGCCAAGGCGGCCGGCCTGACCTACCTGTTCTGGGAGCCGATGTCGGTCGGCCGCGAGTTCGGCCATACCATCGAAAGCTGCCGCGCGCTGCACGGCGAGATCGAAGCTGCGGGCCTCGCCATCCCGTTGAAGATGATGGTCGACATCGACCATGGCGACGTCACCTCCAGCAATCCCGCCGACATCGACCCCTATGCCTGGGCCGAGGCTTTCCCGAAAGAATCGCCGATCATCCACATCAAGCAGTCGTCGATGAACAAGGGCGGCCACTGGCCCTTCACCGCCGCCTACAACAGGGATGGCCGTATCACGCCGGAGAAATTCCTGGAGACGGTGCGGCGCGGCGGCGGCACCGACAACGAGATCTGCCTGGAACTGTCCTTCCGCGAGCGCGAGCCGGTCGACCACCAGGTCGTCGCAATGATCCGCGAATCCGTCGACTACTGGGCGCCGTTCATCGACGCCGGACGATCGGATCTGTCGCGGCAGGCAAAGTAAATGGGCGCGAGCCGCTGTGGCTCACGCCCTTTGAACCGGGTCGGAACAGACCTCAGCCGAACTTCGGATCGAGGCTGCCCGCCTTGTAGCGCTTGGCCATGTCCGACAGCGGGATCGGCTTGATCTTCGGCGCGTTGCCGGCAGTGCCGAACTGCTCGAAGCGCTCCTTGCAGAGCTTCTTCATCGCGGCCATCGCCGGCGTCAGGTACTTGCGCGGGTCGAATTCCGACGGGTTCTCGGTCAGCACCTTGCGGATCGCGCCGGTCAGCGCCATGCGGTTGTCGGTGTCGATGTTGATCTTGCGCACGCCGTGCTTGATGCCGCGCTGGATCTCCTCGACCGGAACGCCCCAGGTCGGCTTCATCTGGCCGCCATATTTGTTGATGATCTCCTGCAGTTCTTCGGGCACCGACGACGAGCCATGCATGACCAGATGCATGTTGGGCAGGCGGCGATGGATCTCCTCGATCACGTTCATCGCCAGCACCGCGCCGTCCGGCTTGCGCGAGAATTTGTAGGCGCCGTGGCTGGTGCCCATGGCCACCGCCAGCGCGTCGACATGCGTGTCCTTGACGAACTCCACCGCCTGTTCCGGGTCGGTCAGGAGCTGGTCGTGGCTGATTGCGCCTTCGACGCCGTGGCCGTCTTCCTGCTCGCCGCCGCCGCTTTCCAGCGAGCCGAGCACGCCGATCTCGCCTTCGACCGAGACGCCGCCCCAATGCGCCATGTCGACGACGCGGCGCGTGATGCCGGAATTGTAGGCGTAGTCGGCCGGCGACTTTCCGTCTTCCTTGAGCGAGCCGTCCATCATCACCGAGGTGAAGCCGTACTGGATCGCGGTGACGCAGGTCGCTTCGTTGTTGCCGTGGTCGAGATGCATGCAGACCGGGATGTCGGGGTGGATTTCGACCAGCGCGTCGATCAGCTTGGCCAGCACCACGTCATTGGCATAGGCGCGCGCGCCGCGGCTGGCCTGCAGGATGACCGGCGACTTGGTCTCCTCGGCCGCCTCCATGATGGCGAGGCCCTGTTCCATGTTGTTCATGTTGAAGGCCGGCACGCCATAGCCGTGTTCGGCGGCATGGTCGAGCAATTGTCTCAGTGTGATGCGAGCCACCCAATAGTCTCCCGTAACTGGTTTCGAATTCGGTTGCTGGCTGTTCGACCGTCGTCCAGCCCGCCGATGCTTCTGGCCGGAATCCCGGCGGACCGCAACCGTCCGGCGCGTCGCAGGGAGCAATTCTTGTTACAGGTCGGCAATCTCCGGCAAAGGAAAATCCCACGCCATTGTCACATTATCACAGATATTGTGATATGAATGCGATATCTGTTGTTATATATGGAAGAGCGACCAAGGCGCCCGGACGCTCGGAGGAACCGCGGAGTGAAGAGCGACAGCCGCCGGCAAGGCGTCATGGATTTCCTGATGGAGGCCGGCACCGCCTCCGTCGAGGATCTCGCCGCGCGCTTCGGCGTCTCGAAGATGACCGTTCATCGCGACCTCGACGAGCTGGAGGAGAACGGCTTCCTCCGCAAGGTGCGAGGCGGCGCCTCGATCCAACCGAGCGGCCTGTTCGAGAGCGATTTCCGCTACCGGCAAAAGCAGGCGGTCGGTGAGAAGCTGCGCCTTGCCGCCGCCGCCGTCGCCATGATCGAGCCGGGGCAGACGGTGATTATCGATGACGGCTCGACGGCGGGCGGCATCGCCGGGCACCTCGCCGATCTTCGCCCGCTGACGGTGATCTCCAACAATCTCGCCGTCATCCAGGATCTCGCCGGTGTCGGCGGCATCACGCTGATCGCGCTCGGCGGCCAGTACAGCAAGAAGTTCCACGGCTTCTTCGGCCTGCTCGCCGAGGAGACGCTGAAATCGCTGCGTGCCGACGTCGCCTTCCTGTCGTCGTCGGCCATCCACGGCAGCTCGGCCTTCCACCAGGACCAAGAGGTGGTGCAGACCAAGCGCCTGATGATGGCGGCGGCGGGGCGCAAATATCTGCTGGTCGATCACGGCAAGTTCGGCCGCACGGCGCTGCATTTTCTCACCGACCTCAAGGCGTTCGACGCGGTCTTCACCGGCAGCGAACTCGGCCAGCCCGTGCGTGACGAGCTGGAAGCCACAGGGGTTTCACTGACGGTTGTCGACGGCAAGGAATAGGGGAGTGGTACGCGTGGTCTACTGGGTCGGTACAAGCTGGAAGATGAACAAGACGCTCGCCGAGGCGCTCGCTTTCGCCAAGGCGCTGGCCGGCTTCGCGCCGGGGTTCGACCAGCGCATCCAGCCCTTCGTCATTCCGCCCTTCACGGCGGTGCGCGAGGTCAAGCAGGCGCTGGCATCGACGCGCATCAAGGTCGGTGCCCAGAACATGCATTGGGCCGATGCCGGCGCCTGGACCGGCGAGATATCGCCGCTGATGCTCGGCGATTGCGGCCTCGACCTGGTCGAGCTCGGCCACAGCGAGCGGCGCCAGCATTTCGGCGAGACCGACCACACGGTCGGCCTGAAGACGGCGGCGGCGGTCAGGCACGGGCTGATCCCGCTGATCTGCGTCGGCGAGACGCTCGCCGAGCGGGAGAGCGGCAAGGCCGATGCCGTGTTGACCGCGCAGGTCGAGGGCGCGCTGCAATTCCTCGAAGGCGAGGCGAGGGGAGCAAAAATCCTGTTCGCCTATGAGCCCGTCTGGGCGATCGGTGACAAGGGCATTCCGGCCAGCTCCGACTATGCCGACAGGCAACAGGCGCTGATCAAAACGGTTGCCGGCGGCCTGCTGCCTTCGGTGCCGCCGGTGCTCTACGGCGGCAGCGTCAACCCCGGCAACGCGGCCGAGCTGATCGGCCAACCAAACATTGACGGCCTCTTCATCGGCCGCTCCGCCTGGCGGGCGCAAGGCTACATCGACATCCTCCAGCGCGCCTCAGCCGCGATCTGACATCATTCGAACAGGAAAGGACAAGATCATGCGAATAGCCATTGGAGCGGACAGCGCCGGCAAGCCCTTGCTCGACGTCATCGCCGCCCACCTCGCCACCAAATCCGGCCTCAGCGTCAGCGACCTCAGCCAGGCCGGCTACTATGCCGATCTGTCGCAAAAGCTCGCCCAGACCATCGTCGACGGCGAGAACGATCGCGGCATCCTGTTCTGCGGCACCGGCATCGGCGTCTCGATCTCGGCCAACAAGGTGCCGGGCATCCGCGCCGCACTCACCCACGACACCTATTCGGCCGAGCGCGCGGCGAAATCCAACAACGCCCAGATCATCACCATGGGCGCCCGCGTCATCGGTCCGGAGCTCGCCAAGGCGATCGTCGATACCTGGCTCGCCTCGGAATTCGACGAGAAGGGGCCGTCGGCCGGCAATGTTCAGGCGATCAACCGTTTGGATGCAGCCAAGGCCTAATTGAGACTGCTTCGCATCGCGCCGATGACGGTGACGGCCGAGGCAGCACCCGGGTCGATATGGCCGAGCGAACGCTCGCCGAGCCGCGAGGATCGGCCCTTGGCCGCGATCATGTCCTTGGTCGCTTCGGCGCCGCTTTCGGCGGCGGTCAGCGCGGCCTGCAGGCTCTCGGCCAGGCTTTTGCCCGCGGCGTGCGCGGCGGCGGCCGCCTCGGCCGCCGGCTGCCAGGCGTCGATCATCGTCTTTTCGCCGATTTCGGCCTTGCCGCGATCCTTGATGCCTTGCGCCATCGCCTGGACCATGGCGATGACATCGTCTGCCGCCAGCGTCGCCTTGCCTTTGACGGCGGCGGCGGCGCGCATCAAGGCGGTCGCATAAAGCGGGCCCGACGAGGCGCCGACGGCGTTGAGGAAGGATTTCGCCGCAGTGTTGAGCAGCGCCGTCGGCTCGATCGCCACAAGATCGAGCGCGGCGAGCGCATCGCGCGCGGCATTGAAGCCGAGCGCCATAGCGATGCCGTGGTCGGCGTCGCCGATGACGCCGTCGAGTTGGCAGAGCCTGTCCTTATCGGCCTCGATCGCCGCGGCGATGGCGTCGAACATTCTCTTCAGCTCTGCCGTTCCGATGGCGGTCATGGAAATTCCCTCAGCCGGCGCGGAACATGGCGCAATCGCACGGATGGTCGAGCAGGGTCTGCAGCTCGCCGTCGAGATGCTCCAGCGTCAGCGAGGCGCCGGCCATTTCCAGCGAGGTGCAGTAATTGCCGACCCAGGTCGCATGCACCGAGACGCCGATGTCGTCGAGCCGCTGCTTGACGCGCCGGTTCATGATGTAGAGCTCCATCAACGGCGTCGAGCCGAGCGAGTTGACCAGCACCGCGACCTTGTCGCCACGCGACGGCGCCATCTCGGCAATGATCCTGTCCAGCATCTCGTCGGTGATCTCGTCAGCGGTCCTGAGCTTGCCGCGCGCGATGCCGGGCTCGCCATGGATGCCCATGCCGATCTCCATCTCGTCGGCGCCGATCTCGAAGTTCGGCCGCCGCGTCTGCGGCAGCGAGCAGGGCGACAGCGCCACGCCCATAGTGAAGGTGTGGTCGTTGGCCTTCCTGGCGATGCGCTCGACTTCGTCGAAGGAGAGCATGCGGTCGCAGGC
>NZ_RZOT01000238.1:0-8701 GCF_003999085.1 Mesorhizobium sp. M4A.F.Ca.ET.090.04.2.1 | reverse complement strand
GGCCGACGGCGCCGGACGAGGCGGCGGCGGCGCCGAAGGCCTTCAGCGCGTCCTCGCCGGGGTGCCTGGCCACGCCGGTGACGACGCCGACTGCGTTGCCCACCTCGCGGCCATAGAGGCTGCCAAGCACCGGCCAGGCGAACTCGGAAACGAGGAATGAAGGCGAGAGACCTGAAACATCGAACACAAGTCGCGCCCGCCGGTTGTCCGGGCGGTGCAGGCCATAGTCGGGAGCGCGGCCTGTGATGGCGCAGGCGATGTCGAGGAAATCGCCATAGCGATTGGTGCGCGCGCCCAGCACCGAATTGCAGAACACCACCGCGTTGGACTCGCCCCAGGCGACGTCGCTGCCCTGCGCCGGCCGGTGCCCGGCCTGGTAGGGAGCGCAGGTCCAGCTCTGCTCGCAGCCAAGCTTGCGATAGGCTTCCATCATCCGCCGCGCCATGCCGCGCTGCGGCTCCTCGAGGCGGATGCGCGAGCAGCCCATCAGGTCGAGTGCGCCGACATTGAGCGTCGAGCGCACCGCGACGCGCGCGCCGCCCTCGACAAGCCGTTCGGCAAACAGTGTGCCGGAATCGCCGTGGTAGAGCGCCCCGTCAATATGCGTCGAGGCGATTGGGATGAGCCGCGGCGCGGCGAGCAGGCGGGCGCTTTCGGCAACGATGCGCATCGCCATTGCCGTGCCGTCCCGGCCGGCGGCGATCGCCTGTTCTTCCGCGCTCAAGGTTAGGCTCATAACAGCACCTTGCGCATGGTGATCGAGGTCGGCCGGTCGTAGCCTTCATGCGCGGTGCGTTCAGTCTCGTCAAAGCCGAGCCGCACGAAAGCCCGGTGGTTGCCATCGAGTTCGATGCGCGTTTGCAATTCGACGGCGCCCTTGCCACGGCTAGCGGCAAGGTCCTCGGCGGCCTGCATCAGCAGCCTGCCGATGCCTTGCCCCTGCAAGTCTGGCTCGACGGCGAGCTTGCCGACATAGAGGGTATCGGCGCGCTCCTGCGTGAAAACGCAGCCGGCGATCCGGCCGTCCCGCAGCGCCAGGAGCCCGATTTCCTGCCGTGCCTTTTCCTTGAGCCTTTCGGCGGTCAGCAGATGCGCCGAGGAGGGCGGATCGATGACGCCGTCCATATAGGCGAAGGCGCGCATGATCAGCGAATGCAGTTCCTCCCATCGCCCGAAATCGGGTCGGATTTGCATAACGAAGACGCCTGTCGGCCGGTCCATGCGATCAGGCTCTCTTGTAGCGGATCGTGTCGAAGCGCGCGCCGAGCGCGTCGTAGAGCAAAAGCCGGCCGACCAGCGGCTCGCCGATGCCGGTGATCAGCTTTATCGTCTCCATCGCCTGCAGCGTGCCGATGACGCCGGTCAGCGCGCCGACAATGCCGGCAACGGCGCAGGACGGCACCAGCCCCTCCGGAGGCGCTTCCGGGAAAAGATCGCGGTAGCCCGGGTTCGGCTTGCCGTCGGCGCCGGCCTCGAACGGCTTCAGCACGGTCAGCGAGCCGTCGAAACGGCCGACGGCGGCGTGCACCAGGGGCTTGCCTTCCGCCGCGCAGGCATCGGCCACCGCGTAGCGTGTCTCGAAATTGTCGGAGCCGTCGACCACGATGTCGTAGCGGGCGACGAGGGCAGGGGCGCTGTCCGCCGTCAGCCTGAGGCGGTGCGGCTCCACCACGACATTGGGGTTGATGCGCGTGATCGCTGCCGACGCGCTGTCGGTTTTGGCCATGCCGATCGCGTCCGTGGCATGGATCACCTGTCGTTGCAAATTGGACAGCGAGACGGTGTCGTCGTCGACGATGCCGAGCGTGCCGACGCCGGCGGCGGCAAGATATTCCAGCGCTGGCGCGCCGAGCCCGCCGGCGCCGATCACCAGCACCCGCGCGCGCTTGAGCTTCTGCTGGCCGGCGCCGCCGATCTCCGGCAGCACGATATGGCGGGCATAGCGCTCGAGTTCTTCGTCGGTAAGTGTGGTCATGGCCAAACCTTATCGCGGCGCAAAAACCTTGTCAGGGGTCTTCGGTTGGCCCAACCGTGCCGTGGTCGACCGTCAGGAATTGCGCGCGGCCTTCGAGGCTGGAAAACAGCGCGGCGTCGGTTCCGGTCATGAACGCCTGGCAGTTGAGCTCCTCGAGGATCGAGAACAGGGCAGCGCGCCGGCCGGCGTCGAGATGTGCCGCGATCTCGTCGAGCAGCAGGATCGGCGTCATCCCCGACATCTCGCCGGTCAGCCGCGCATGCGACACCACGATCCCCACCAGCAGCGCCTTCTGTTCGCCGGTCGAGCAGAGCTCGGCCGGCATCGCCTTCGGCCTATGCCGCACCACGAGATCGGAACGGTGCGGGCCATCCAGCGTGCGTCCGGCGGCCCGGTCGCGGTCGCGGCCATCGGCGAGCGCACGGCGGAAGCGCTCCTCAACATCGACCGCCGGCGCCGCGCCGAGCGCGTTTTCCAGGTCGCCGTGGAGGCTGATGTCGGCTTGTGGAAACGGTCCGCTGGAAGGCAGCCGCTCAATCATGGCGGCAAGCAGGCGCACCAGCTCGGCACGGGCGGCGGCGATTGCCACACCGGTCTCCGCCATCTGCGTCTCGATGGCGTCGAACCAGCCGCCGTCACGCGATCCTTCCGTAAGCAATCGGTTACGGCCTCGCATCGCCTTCTCGTAGTCGAGCGCGCGCTGGCCATGGCCGGGGTCGATCGCCAGAACCAGCCGGTCGAGAAAGCGCCGCCGGTCGGCGGCCGGCCCGGGGAACAAGCCATCCATCGCCGGCGTCAGCCAGACGACCCGCAGCCATTCCAGCATGTCCTCGGCCGATCGCGCCGCAGCGCCGTTGATCCGCACGCGCCTGCCGCTTTCGCTGCTGTCGCCACCCGGAATGCCCGTGCCGATCTCTACCTGGCCTTCGGGTCCCTCGATGCGGGCGTGCAGCGCAAAACCGCCATCGCCGCCTTCGCGCGCCAGATCGACATAGGGCGCGCGGCGCAGGCCGCGCCCCGGCGTCAGCAGCGAAACCGCTTCCAGCAGATTGGTCTTGCCGGCGCCATTGTCGCCGGACAGCACCACGGCCCCGGGCGACAGATCGATGGACAGCGCCGCATAGTTGCGGAAGTTGGTAAGTGTAAGCTTACTTATGTGAGTCTGTTGCTGTTTTGCAGCTCCCGTCACGGCAACGAACTGGCCCTGCCGCAGCCTAGACCCGCATCGGCATCAGCACGTAGAGCGCGGTCTCGTCGGCCATGTCGTGGATCAGCGTCGGCGAGCCGGCGTCGGCAAGCATGAATTTCGCTTCCGAGCCGGTGAGCTGGGCGGCGACGTCGAGCAGATACTTGGCGTTGAAGCCGATCTCGATCGGGTCTGACGAATAGTCGGCCGACAATTCCTCGGTGGCGCTGCCGGAATCCGGATTGTTGACGGCGAGCGTGAGCTGTCCCTCGGCGATCGACAGCTTCACCGCCCGGCCGCGCTCCGAGGAAATTGTCGACACACGGTCGACTGCGGCGGCAAAGCTCTGGCGGTCGATGATCAGCTTCTTGTCGTTGCCGGTGGGAATCACGCGCTGATAGTCCGGGAAGGTGCCGTCGATCAGCTTCGAGGTCAAAACGACGCTGCCGATGGTGAAGCGGATTTTGGTGTCGGAAAGTTCGGTGGTCACGGCGACATCCGGGTCGTCGACCAGCTTCTGCAACTCGCTGACCGTCTTGCGCGGGATGATGATGCCCGGCATGCCTTCCGAACCGGCCGGCGCGTCGATCTCGGCACGCGCCAGGCGGTGGCCATCGGTCGCCACCGAGCGCAGCTTCAGCTTGCCGCCGGCCTCATGCGTGTGCAGGTAAATGCCGTTCAGATAGTAGCGCGTCTCCTCGGTGGAGATGGCGAACTGCGTCTTTTCGATCAGGCCTTTCAGGTCGACCGAATCGAGGCGGAAGATGTGCGAGAAGGAGCCGGCCGAAAGTTCCGGGAAATCGGACTGCGGCAGGCACTGCAGACGGAAGCTCGACCGGCCCGAGGTGACGGTCATCGCATTGCCGTCCTCGTCGGTCTTCAGCATCACCTCCGCTCCGTCGGCGAGCTTGCGCACGATGTCGTAGAGCAGGTGCGCCGGAACCGTTGTGGCTCCGCCGCGCTCGACCTTGGCGGGCGTGGCTTCGGTCACCTCCAGGTCAAGGTCAGTCGCCTTCATCTCGAGGCTGGCGCCCTCGGCGCTGAGCAGCACGTTAGACAGGATCGGTATGGTGTTGCGCCGTTCGACCACGCGGTGGACATGGTTGAGCGACTTCAGGAGATTTGACCGTTCCAGGATAACACGCATGACGAAACAGGCTCGCTTGAATGAATGAGCGGGTCTCCGGCGAGCGGCGCCCCGCGAAAGCTCTGAACAGGCTCAGAATCTGCCTAAACTGACAGGAAAAAGCCTGCAAACGCAAGCCCGCGCCACCGGTTCGGACCGGTTGCGCGGGCTTTCTGGGGATAAAGCCGGCGAAGTCCCCGTTTAATGCATGTCACCCAAAAGCGCGCAGCGGTTCGAGAACAACGACATGCATGAAAACCACACCTCAGCGCGTCGCATGGACCGTTACGGGCGCGCCGCGCTTTAGGGCAATTCCAGGAAAAGTGTGTAACGGTTTTCCGTCCGGAATTGCGTAGAAACAATTAGTTAGAGCGGTTCGGCGATTCCATGAAACGCTGAACCGCTCCAGGTCTTTCCCGGCCGCTCAAGCCTGGTCGTTGATCAGTCTTCTTAAGAGTTCCAGTTCCTGCGCCAGCGTGTTGTCGGCGCCCGAAAGGTCCTCGATCTTGCGCACCGCATGCAACACGGTCGTATGGTCGCGGCCGCCGAAGCGCCGTCCGATCTCGGGCAGCGAGCGCGGCGTCATCACCTTCGACAGATACATGGCCACCTGCCGCGGCTTGACGATGGTGCGCGTGCGCCGATTGGACAGAAGCTCGGTCTTCGACACGTTGTAGTGGCGCGCCACGATGCGCTGGATGTCCTCGATGCGCACTCGCTTCGGCTCGCCCGAGCGATAGATGTGCCCGAGGATCTCGTCGATACGGTCGATGCTGATCTGCGGTTCGAAGGACTGTCTGAACAGGAGCTGGTTGAAGGCGCCTTCCAACTCTCGTCCGCTTCCGGTCACCGTGCGCGCGACATGGTTGAGGATCTCGTCCGAAATATCGAGCGAGGCATCGTCGACCTTGGCCGTGGCGAGGCGCAGCTTCAGCATGCCGAGACGCATTGCGAAGTCCGGCGCCGACATTTCCAGGGCCACGCCGCCATTGAGGCGGGAGCGCACGCGCGGCTCCAGCGACTCCAGCTCGGACGGCGGCCGGTCGGCGGCAACCACCACCTGCTTGGCGCTGTCGAGCAGCATGTTGATCAGGTGGCAGAACTCATGCTGGATCGACTTGCCCTGCAGGAACTGCATGTCGTCGATGATCAGGAGATCGATATCGCGCAGTTGCTCCTTCAACGTTAGCGCGTTGTTGTCGCGGATGGCGGTGGCGAAGCGCCACATGAAATACTCGGCCGTCAGGTAGACGACGCGCGATTTCGGGTTGTGTATCAGCGATTCCGCCGCGATCGCCTGCAGAAGATGCGTCTTGCCGAGGCCGACCGTCGCATGAAGGAAAAGCGGGTTGAAGCGCACCGCGCTCGACTGCGATTCCGCCACGGCCTTGGCGGCGGCGAAAGCCACCCGGTTCGACGGGCCTTCGATGAAGGAACTGAAGGTGTAGCGTGGATCGAGCGGCGACCCCAGCACATTGTGCCGGAACTCGGTCTCTGCGGGCACGCCCGGGCGCGGCGCCGGAGCCCGTTCGACCCTGCCTGTCGCGGCGGTGCCCGCGGCGAGCGCCGTCTGCGTCTGTCGGGTCATCTTACGCGCCGGCGTCACCTCAGGCTCGACGCCATTGCGTGTCTGGCGCGTGGCGGTGCGCACCACGATCTCGATCTTGAGGACTTCGGGATCCTCGTGCTTCCACAATTCCGCGATCAGATCGAGATAGTGGCCGTTGATCCACGACCGCAGGAAGGCCGTGGGTACCGAGATGCGGACAATGCCGCGGGAAGCCTCGGCAACCTTCATGCGGCCAAACCAGCTTGAATAGACCTCAGCTCCCAGGCGCGCCTTCAGCTGGGCCTTGACGCGCTCGAACTTCTGTTCCGCGTCGCTGGAACCCGCCATGCTGTCCCCTCCGACGAATGTTGTTGGGAATGGGAGTTCGCTGGTTAGCTCCCTTTCGATGCCGCTCTGCATGATCGAGTTCCTTGTCCTTTTGTACCCTTTTCCGCCGGGGATGCGCCTCCTGCATCCATGTTTCCGGCGACCGTATCTTCGCTGCGACACCACCGCCGCCGCCGGCAGGTGATCATCGCCTCGTAACAAAGGGACCGGTGCCAGCTCTTGCAAGCTGGGCCGTTCTCGACACACCAGGGCAATGCGATGCCATCCGGCGAAAACGCCGGCTCCATCGACCTGCCATGTACAATTACGCCAGTCCCCTACCGCCTCGAAAAGACAAATCAAGCCCGTTCGCGGAATTGATCCACGTCATGAATTCTGCCATTTTGTGGTGGCCGATTCAGGCTGGGTTGAAGGCCAAGAGCCCGTCCCTTCGATGGATGGACATTACCGAAATCGCTGTGGATAGGGCAAGGCCACGACTAACGGATTTTTAACGAATCTGGTTAGCGGAGACGGGTTCGGAGCGGGTGCCGCAACGGCATATTTTGACAAAGCCATTGTGATTCAAACCCTTTTCCGGCGAATATGAAAATGGCCGCTCGGCACGAAATTTTCTGAAATAATTCGCTTGACAGCTACTTGTCCCCCGCCGCTCGAACGCGATGTGAACAAGCTGTGGATCACCATCCACAGGCGTTTGAAATATATAGCTAATTTCTGACAGCCGAATTTTGGTCAGCGCCCGCTTTCGGCATAACGGAATATCAGTGCGCATGTATATGCCGGCAAAGTAAACCGGATTTTGAAATCCAGCCTGGACGCGATCTCGGGGCGTTCTTTTTAAGTACTTGCCGGCAAACGAAAAAACCCGGCGTCATCCGCCGGGTTCGAAGAACGCAAGTTTAGTAAAGGCTTATCAGGCAGTCAGTACCTTGAGCCGGTGCGCCAGTCTGGAAACCTTGCGCGACGCCGTGTTCTTATGGATCACGCCCTTCGTCGCGGCGCGCATCAATTCCGGCTCGGCAGCCTTGAACGCGGCCAGCGCGGCAGCCTTGTCGCCCGAGGCGAGCGCCTCTTCGACCTGGCGCACATAAGTGCGGACGCGCGAGCGGCGGTTCTTGTTGATCGCGGCCCGGCGGGCGATCTTGCGCGTTGCCTTCTTGGCCGAGGAGGTGTTGGCCATGGTGCCTCTCTTCTGATCTGGTGGGCGCCAGCGGTATCGCAGGGCGCAAAAAACAAACGGGCAGCCACAGGCCGCCTCGGTTGGTGCGGCTTATAGTTCAGCTTTTCCGGCGCGTCAACGCCGCTTCGCCTTCTTTTTGACGCCGGCGCCCGACCATCTTATCGGTTGGTGAAATTGGGCTTCCGCTTCTCGGCAAAGGCGGCCATGCCTTCCTTCTGGTCGTCCAGCGCAAACAGCGAGTGGAACAGCCGCCGCTCGAACCGCAAACCCTCGGCAAGCGTCGTTTCATAGGCCCGGTTGACGGCCTCTTTCGTCATCATCACCGACGGCAGCGAGAACTCGGCGATCTTGGCCGCGGCCTTCAGAGCTTCCTCAATGAGATCGCCCGCGGGCACGACGCGCGACACCAACCCGCAGCGCTCCGCCTCGGCCGCATCCATCATCCGCCCGGTCAGGCACATGTCCATCGCCTTCGACTTGCCGACAAAACGGGTCAGCCGCTGTGACCCGCCCATGCCGGGCATGACGCCAAGCGTGATCTCGGGCTGGCCGAACCTTGCGGTATCCGCGGCGATGATGAAATCGCACATCATTGCCAGTTCGCAGCCGCCGCCAAGCGCGTAACCCGCAACCGCCGCGATGATCGGCTTTCGCACGCGCGTGAGTTGCTCCCAGCCGACGAAGAAGTCCTGCGTGTAGGCATCGACGAAGGCGATCGATTGCATCTCCTTGATGTCGGCGCCAGCCGCGAAGGCCTTCTCGGAACCGGTGATGATGATCGCGCCGATGCCGGCATCGGCGCCGAACCCGCTCATCGCCGCGACCACCTCCGCCATGACCTGGGAGTTCAGCGCGTTGAGCGCCTTCGGCCGGTTCAGCGTGATCAGCCCGACCTTGCCGCGCGTTTCCACGATGATGGTTTCATAGGTCATGGCATCGCCTCCTCGTTCCGATTGAGGGATCGGTCTAGCTCACCGCTGACAGGTCCGGCAATAGAAGGTCGAGCGGCCGCTCTGCACGATGCGCTCGATATGGCCGCCGCAGCCGGGCTTTTGGCATGGCTCGCCCTCGCGGTCGTAGGCCGCGAAGGAATGCTGGAAATAGCCGAGCGACCCATCGGACTGCACATAGTCGCGCAGCGAGGAGCCACCGGCGGCGATCGCATCGGCGATGACCGACCGGATCGCTTCGGCCAGGCGCTCGCTTCGCTCCCTCGCCTTTTTGCCGCCTCCGGCGATGGTGCCCGCCTCGCGCAGCGGCGACAGGCCGGCGCGCCACAGCGCTTCCGATACATAGATATTGCCGAGTCCCGCGATCAGCCGCTGGTCGAGCAG
>NZ_RZOT01000237.1:0-8749 GCF_003999085.1 Mesorhizobium sp. M4A.F.Ca.ET.090.04.2.1 | reverse complement strand
GTAGTAAGGCAGGCCGCGCCCGTCGCGGCGCTCGTCCACCCACAGGCTGTGCACCAGCTTGCCTTGCGAGGTGACGACGGTGCCCTCGATCTCGTCGGGCGCGCAATTCGGAAAATTGACGTTGAGCAGCACGCCGTCCGGCAATGGCATTGCGACCAGCTTTTTCAGCAGCGCAGGCGCCAGCGCCTCGGTGGTCTCGTAGGGAACGACGCGGTCCTCGCCGGCATAGGAATAGGCCTGGCTGACCGCGATTGAGCGGACGCCGAGCAGCGCGCCCTCCATGGCGCCCGCGACGGTGCCCGAATAGGTGACGTCGTCGGCGATGTTGGCGCCGGAATTGACGCCGGACAGGATGAGGTCGGGCATGCCCGGCAGGATCTTCTTGACACCCATGATGACGCAATCGGTCGGCGTGCCGCGCACGGCGTAGTGCTTGTCGCCGATCTTCCTTAGCCGCAGCGGCTCGGAGATCGACAGCGAATGCGCGTAGCCGGATTGATCCTGCTCCGGCGCCACCACCCAGACGTCGTCCGACAGCGTACGCGCGATGCGCTCGAGCGACGCCAGGCCCTCGGCGTGGATGCCGTCGTCATTGGTCAGCAGAATGCGCATTACTTCGATTCGATCTTCGTCAGACCGCCCATGTAAGGCCGCAGCGCTTCAGGAATGGTTACGCTGCCATCCTCATTCTGGTAGTTTTCGATGACGGCGATCAGCGCGCGGCCGACGGCGGTGCCCGAACCGTTGAGTGTATGGACGAAGCGGTTGCCTTTGCCGTCCTTGTCCTTGTAGCGGGCATCCATGCGCCTGGCCTGGAAATCGCCGCAGACCGAGCAGGACGAGATTTCGCGATAGGCGTTCTGGCCGGGCAGCCACACCTCGATGTCATAGGTCTTGCGCGCGCCGAACCCCATGTCGCCGGTGCACAGCGTCACCGTGCGGAACGGCAGCTCCAGTCGCTTCAGCACCGCCTCGGCGCATTCCGTCATGCGCTCATGCTCGGCGATCGACGTCTCCTGATCGGTGAGAGAGACCAGCTCCACCTTGTAAAATTGGTGCTGGCGCAGCATGCCGCGCGTGTCGCGCCCTGCCGACCCCGCTTCCGAGCGGAAGCATGGCGTCAGCGCTGTAAAGCGCAACGGCAGTTTTTCGTGCGCGGTGATCTCCTCGCGCACGAGGTTGGTAAGCGACACTTCGGCGGTGGGGATCAAGCCCAGGCGGCCATCGCCATGCGGAGTGAAGAAGAGGTCGCCCTCGAATTTCGGCAATTGCCCGGTGCCGAACAGCACCTCGTCGCGCACCATCAATGGCGGCTGGACTTCCTCGTAGCCATGTTCGGTCGTGTGCAGGTCGAGCATGAACTGGCCAAGCGCGCGCTCCATACGCGCGAGTTGGCCGGTCAGCACCGTGAAGCGCGAGCCGGAAAGCCTCGCCGCCCGCTCGAAATCCATCATGCCCAGCGCTTCGCCGACCTCGAAGTGCTCCTTCACCCAGTTCGGCCGCGCCGGCGCCTTGCCGACAATGCGCTTGACGACATTGTCATGCTCGTCCCTGCCGACCGGCACATCGTCCAGCGGCACGTTGGGCAGCACGGCCAGCGCGTCGTTCAGCGCCTTGTCGAGCTCGCGCTCGCGCGCTTCGCCGTTCTGGATGAAGGCCTTGATCTCGCCGACTTCGGCCTTGAGCTTCTCGGCAAGCGCCGCGTCGCCCGAACGCATGGCGTTGCCGATCTCCTTTGAGGCGGCGTTGCGGCGTTCCTGCTTCACCTGCAGCTCTGTCAAATGCTCGCGCCGCGCCTCGTCCTTGGCGATCAGCCCGTCGACAGTGGATTGCGCCTCCCCGGCTGACCACGAGCGCTTCACCAACGCCTCGGCAAGAGCCTTCGGGTTGTCGCGAATCCATTTGATGTCAAGCATGGTTGTCCGTCCTTGGCTAAGGCCCGAGGGCGTAAACCGCATCCATGATCGATGCAAGACGGGCGAATGCCGCCGCCCGTGTTTTTCCGGCTCTGCCTAGCTTGGAGCCTGCGTCGACGACGCATCAGCGGCCTTCTCGGCCATTTCCGCTCCGGCCTCCTGCTTCTCGCGCGCCAGACGGTCCCGCTCCTGGCCGCGTTCGATCAGCCGGGCCGACCAGATGGCGACCTCGTAGAGCAGGATGGTCGGGATGGCGAGGCCGATCTGGCTCATCGGATCGGGCGGCGTCAGCACGGCGGCGACGACGAAGGCGATGACGATCGCCCATTTGCGCTTCTCGGCCAGCGCCTTCGACGACAGCATGCCGACTCTGGTCATCAGGCTGGTCACCACGGGCAACTGGAACACCAGGCCGAAGGAGAAGATCAGCGTCATGATCAGGCTGAGATATTCCGACACTTTTGGCAGCAGCGATATCTGCACCTGGTCGTTGGTGCCGGTCTGCTGCATGGCGAGGAAGAGCCACATCACCATCGGCGTGAAGAAGAAATAGACCAGCGACGCGCCCATCAGGAACAGGATCGGCGAGGCGATCAGGAACGGCAGGAATGCGTTGCGCTCGTTCTTGTAGAGGCCGGGCGCGATGAATTTGTAGATCTGCGTAGCGATCAGCGGAAAGGCGATGACCATGCCGCCGAACATGGCAAGCTTCACCTGCGTGAAGAAGAACTCCTGCGGCGCGGTGTAGATCAGCTCGACCTTGTGCGGGTCGAGCCCGGCCCACTGGGTCGCCCACTTGAACGGGATGACCAGAAGGTTGAACAGCCGCTTGGCAAAGAAGAAGCAGACGAGGAAGGCGACAAAGAAGCCGCCGAGCGACCAGATCAGCCGCCGGCGCAGCTCGATCAGATGCTCGATCAGCGGCGCCGACGATTTCTCAATTTCGTCTCTTTCCTGGTCCGTGACGCTCACTTGGCGGCTCCCGCCGTCTTCTTAGGCGCGGGCTTCGTCGCCGGCGCGGGCTTCGTCGCCGGCGCGGGCTTCGTCGCCGGCGCGGGCTTCACATCAGCCTTGCTCGCCGCCTTGGTTGCGGCCGGCTTGGATGTCTTTGCTGGCGCGGCTGGCTTGGCCGCTTTCGCTGGCGTCGGCTTTGCCTTCGCAGCCGTCGCCCTCGCCACGGTTGCTGGTGCCTTGACGGCCTTCGCCGTGGCCGGCTTCTTGGCTTCCACCGTCTGCGGCGCCGCCGTTGCAGCGGCAACCGCCGGCGTTACCACGGCATCGTCGGTCATCGCTGGAAAGATCGGCGCCGCCGGCGTCGCTTCCGGCGCCTCGACGCCAGGCAATACCGTGGCGCCGTTCTTCAGCGGTTCGCTGGCTTGTGGCGTCGAAGCAACGGGCGTGGCCGGATCGACGGCAGGCTTCGGCTTCATCGCCGCATCGACGCCAGAGCGGACATCGGCCGCCGCCTGCTCGAACGGATTGAGCTGCTTGCGGATCTCGGCGACCGGGCTGAGCCCCCTGAGCTCGTCGACCGACTTCTTGACGTCGTCGAGCTCGGCTTCCTTCAGCGCCTCGTTGAACTGCTTCTGGAAGTCGGCGGCCATGGCGCGCAGCTTTGCCGTCGTGCGGCCGAAGGTGCGCAGCATATTGGGCAAATCCTTCGGCCCGACGACCACGATCATGACGACCGCGATCACCAGCATCTCGGTCCAGCCGACTTCAAACATGGCAATCTGTTCCGACTAGAACCTCGGGCTCAGCTCTTGCTGGCCTTCTCCTTCACCGCCGAAACGGTTTCGTCGGCGCGGTGCTCGACGGTGCGCTTGTCGTCAGCGTCGTCGTCGGCCATGCCCTTCTTGAAGCTCTTGATGCCCTTGGCCATGTCGCCCATCAGCTCGGGAATCTTGCCGCGGCCGAACACCAGCAGCACGATCACCAGCACGATCATCCAGTGCCAAATCGAAAACGAACCCATAGCTACTCTCTCTCGAATGATTTCCCTGGCGATGATCTATGCGTTTTCGCGTTGGGATTCAAACACAACCGCAACAGAGTTGATGAAAGGCGGTCGGAAGTCACGCACTTTTGCCGCGAGTGCCCGCTACGAATCCGCGCAGCCCATCGCCTGCCGCCCGTTTTCAACGGATCTTACGGGTCAATCTTCCGTGACGCGCGGCGTCAACAGGCCGAGTTCCTCGAGGTCGATGTCGGTCAATGCATCCTCGTCCTCGGTCAGCGCGTCAGGGTCGGCCGGCGGCAGCGGCACGGAGAAATTCGATGGCATGCGGGTCGAAAGCAGCCCGGCGCCTTTCAGTTCCTCCATGCCGGGAAGATCGCGGATCTCCTCCAGCGCGAAATGATCGAGGAAGGCGTCCGTCGTGCCGTAGGTGACGGGACGGCCGGGCGTACGGCGTCGGCCGCGCATCCTGATCCATTCCGTCTCCATCAGCGTGTCGAGCGTGCCCTTGGAGGTTTCGACGCCTCTGATGTCCTCGATCTCGGCCCGCGTCACCGGCTGGTGATAGGCGATGATCGCCAGCACTTCGAGCGCCGCGCGGGAGAGCTTCCTTTGCTGGATGGTGTCGCGGCTCATCAGGAAGGCGAGATCGCCGGCGGTACGGAAGGCCCAGGCATCGCCGACACGCACCAGATTGACGCCGCGCCTGGCATAGATCTGCTGCAGGTCGGCCATAGCAGCGGTGACGTTGATGCCGTCGGGCAGACGTGCGGCAAGCTGCTTTTCGCTGACCGGCTCGGCGCTGGCGAAGATGATTGCCTCGGCCATGCGCACGGCTTCCGCCAGAGCGAGCCGCTCGGCCGGATTCTCGACGCAAGCCTGCTCGACCGCAGGTTCCTCGGCCTCGTCCTCGACCTTGAACGGAATGACCGAAGCGTTGGCGCGTTCGCTCATGCTACCACCTCGACTGCCTTTATGCCTTGCGCGCGGCCGCGCAGATAGATCGGCGCGAACACCTGCTCCTGCCGCAAGTCCAATTTGCCCTCACGCACCAGTTCGAGCGTCGCGGCGAAGGAGCTGGCGACCGCCGTGCGCCGCTCCTCCGGCGCCGCGAGATACTCGATCAGGAAACTGTCCAGCGCCGTCCAGTCGCTGAGCGTGCCGACCAGCCTGTTCAGGATGTCGCGCGCATCTTTGAGCGACCACACGCCACGCCTGGCGATCGTCACATTGTTGATCGCCTGCTTCTGGCGCTGCTGCGCATAGGCGGTGAGCAGATCGTAAAGCGAGGCGGAGTACGCGTTGCGCTTCTCGATGATGACCATCTCCGGCATGCCGCGCGCGAACACGTCGCGGCCGAGCCGGTTGCGGTTGACCAGCCTTGCCGAGGCATCGCGCATCGCCTCCAGCCGCTTCAGCCGGAACTGCAGCACCGCCGCCAGTTCCTCGCCGCTCTCGCCCTCTTCGCCCGGCTGCTTGGGGATCAGAAGTTTCGACTTCAGGAAGGCGAGCCACGCCGCCATCACCAGATAGTCGGCGGCAAGCTCCAGCCTCAGCGCCCTCACCTTCTCGATGAAGGCGAGGTACTGCTCAGCCAGCGCCAGGATCGATATGCGCGCCAGATCGACCTTCTGGTTGCGCGCCAGGTGCAGGAGAAGGTCGAGCGGGCCCTCGAAGCCGGCGACGTCGACGACCAGCGACGGATCGCCGGTGACGCGCGCATCGTCGTTCTCGGCCCACAGACGGTCCATCGGTGCGGCCTTCGCGGCCTTGCTGTCCAATGTTTCCGCCACTGCCCCTGTCTCTTTCCCCTGTCAGGCCACCGCGTCGAAATAGGTGGCAAACTCGGCGCGTATCTCGGTCTCGTTCGCGAGGTCGCGATCTTTAATATAGGACAGCGCCCGCTCGGCGCGCTCGAGCGACTTGCCGGCAAGCGCCGTGGTGCGTGACGCAATGCCTGACATTTCCTCGAAAACGCCGTTGCAGTGAAGGACCAGATCGCAGCCCGCCGCAAGGATCGCCGCCGCCTTTGTCGGGAAATCCCCAGAAAGTGCCTTCATCGAGGTGTCGTCGCTCATCAGCAGACCGTCGAAGCCGATCTCGCCGCGGATGATGTCGTTGACCACCTTTGCCGAGGTCGTTGCCGGGTTTTCCGGATCGACGGCGCTGTAGACGACATGCGCCGTCATTGCCATCGGCAAATCGTTGAGCGCCTTGAACGGAGCGAAATCATGGCTGCGCAGTTCGCTGAGCGGCGTGTCGACGGTCGGCAGTTCGAAATGCGTGTCGGCAAAGGCCCGCCCGTGCCCGGGAATGTGCTTCATCACCGGCAGCACGCCGCCCGACATCAGCCCCTCGGCCGCGGCGCGGCCGAGCTCGATCACGGCACCCGGCTCCTTGCCGTAGGCGCGCGCGCCGATGACATCGCTGGCGCCTTCCACCGGCACGTCGAGCACGGGCAGGCAATCGGCGGTTATGCCATGACGAAGCAGGGCGAAGGCATGCAAGCGCGCCATCAGCCATGCGGCGCGGCGGCCGGCCTCGCGGTCATTGCGCCACAGCGCGCCGAGCGCGCCACCCGCAGGATAGTTCGGTGCCAGCGGCGGCCGCAGGCGCTGCACCCGGCCGCCTTCCTGGTCGATGAACACCGGCGCGTCCGTACGCCCGACGGCGTCGCGCATCGAAGCCACCAGATCGCGGATCTGCTCGGTCTCGCCGACATTGCGGGCAAACAGGATGAAACCCCAGGGCCGCTCGTCGCGATAGAAGCGGATTTCCTCTGGGGTGAGCGATTTCCCGGCGCAGCCGAGGATCATGGATTTTGATTCGGTCATGCCTTGGAGCTTAGGGCTTCGCGCGGACAAAGGGAATCACCCGCATGACAAGCGGTTGAAGGCCCGATCCCGCAAAAAACCGGCGCGGCCCTGCGGCCGCGCCGGGTTGACTGGATTGCGCCCAGACTCAGCGCGACACGAAGCAGTTGCCGCCGGCCGCCTTATAGCTGGTGCACAGGGCGATCGCGTCGTTGCGCGACTGCGCCGGCACGCGGACGCGGTAGAAGGTGCCCTTGCCGGCGATCTCGGCCTTGACGATGTTGGCGGTGCGGCCCGACAGCACGCTGCCGTAGCGGCGCTGCAGGTCCTGGTATGTGGACTGCGCGCTTTCAACCGTCGGCTGCGAGGCGATCTGCATCGACCACGAACCACCACCTGCCGCTGCTGCGCTCGGCGATATGGAGGCGACCTGGTCGGGCTTCACCTCGCCGACGACGTCGACCGGCTGGTCGGACGGACGCTGCGGCGCCACCGGAACAGTGGCCGGCGTGTTGGCCGACTGGGTGTGGGCGGCCTGCGTCTTGGCTTCGGCCTTCGCCTCGGCCTTTGGCGCCTCGGCCGGCTTGAGCGGCTGTGCGGCCTCGGTCTGGTCGGCGCTGACAACCTGGTCGGTCGGCTGATCGCTCGCCTGATCGGTCGCCGGCGCCACTGTGCCGGTCTGCTCGGCGCCGGCCTGCGCCGCGGGGGCGACATGCTGCGGCGCCGGATCGGCCGGTTCGGCGGCAGCAACCTGCGAAGCAGCCTCGGGTGCAGGATCCTCGCGCGCAACCAGCGAGCCATCGGGCTTGACCATCATGGTCCTGACCTTGCGTGGCGCGACGGCGACGACTTCCGGATTGGTCCCCTTGTCGGCTTCCTGCAGGACCTGGGCTATGCGATCCTCGGATTTCGGCGCCGGCGCCGCATCGGCGCTGCCCGGCGCATCCACGCCCGGCATCGCCGTCGCGGCGGCATTGCCCACGGCGTCCGTGCCCGCAGCGGCGTCGGTATCGGCCGGCGAAAGATCGACGACGCGGCTCTCCGGCTCCTTGGCTTTCACATCGACTGGCTCTTCGGTGTTGGTGACCAGCTTTTCCTGCACCGGCTCGGCCGGCTTGGTACCCTTGACCACCGCGTCGTAGACCTTGTTGTCCTGGTTCGGCACCACCGTGCCGCCCGGATTCTCCGGCTTGACCTTGATTGGCGCGTTGTCGGCCTTGACGATAACCGGCGCCTCGCTGCCGCCCTTGCCGCCAAAGGACAAGGCAAAGGCGCCAAGACCACCGGCCAGGGCCACGGCGCCGACCACGGCGGCGATCAGCACGCCACGGCCGCGCGGCCTAGCGGCCTCACGCTCGGCAAGGCCCGGCACCGCCATCTCCTGGTCAAGCTCGGGGTCGTAGTCGAGCTCATCGACCGCGAAATCGTCGGCCTGCGCGACCGGCCGGCTGCCGGGCAGGTTGTCCATATCGAAGCCGCCCGTCGCGGCGGCCTGGGAAACCGGCGCTGGGGCTGCGAGCATTTCAGCCGGCTTCGCCGCCGCATAGGCGCGCGCGTCGCCGTGATCGTGGCCCGGCTTGAATCCGGCGCCGTAGCTGTCGTCCTCATAGGCGGCGGCTCGAGCCGGTGTCGGCGCGGGCGCGACCTCGACCGCGTTCATTTCATTCAGCAGACCGGCAAACTCGGCATCGAGATCGTCATAGGCCGGCGCTGCCGGCTTTTCTTCCTCGAAGTCCAGTTCGGGAATTTCGAGGTCGTCGGCAAGCGCCACCACACGCTCCGGCACGTCGACCGTCTCGACGTCAGGCATCTCGTCATAGGCTTGCTGATAGTCCGGCTGCGCGGGCTCAGGCTCAGGCTCTGCATAGACCGGAACGTCCTCCACGACCGGCTCCTGCCGGTATGACGGCGCGATCGAAACCGGCGCCACCGACGCCGTCGGCTGGGCTGTGCATGAAGCCTGGGCAGGTGCGGCGACCGGGGTCACGCGGCTCCACGACCGCGCCGGTTCGGGCGGGGTCGAGCGCAGCCAGTCCTGCGAAGGCGAGGCGGGTGCCACGGAA
>NZ_RZOT01000236.1:0-8751 GCF_003999085.1 Mesorhizobium sp. M4A.F.Ca.ET.090.04.2.1 | reverse complement strand
CGGTCGATGCGCTGGTGCCCGCTTATCGCGCGCGCAAGGCAATCTACCGCGACCTCTATCATGCGACGCGTGACATCCATGCACGGCTCGGCGCGGCCTGAGCCGGGCCGCAATCTTGTGTCTGGCGCAGCCGGTGTTAGGCTGCCGCGCGCGGCGGACGATTGCTCATGATTAGAGAATTCCATCTTGCGGCCTTGCCCTGGCTTGTCGCCCTGGGGACCCTGCCGATGCCGGCACTCGCCGGCAACGCGCCGGCATTCGAGCTCAAACTCGACATCGACCGTGACGGCAAGATGGACAGGGTTGTGGTGATGCAGGAGCCCGGCGCGCCGGCCGATCTCATCATCTATCTGGCAGCCGGCGAGGACCACCTTGATCCTCCCCCGCGGCCTGATTTCGTCAGGAAGGGACTGACCGAAGACCGTATCATCGATCTCGAAAGCAAGGGCAAGGGATCGGTGGCGATCACGTCCTGCTTCGGCTGCGGCGCCAGCAAATCGACGGAAGAAACGCTGACGATCGTCTACCGCCGAGGCAGGTTCCTGGTCGGCGGCTACAGCCGCAACTGGGACTGGAACAAGCAGACGGTGGATGGCGTCGAGACGACGCTCGGCAGTTGCGACATCAATTTCCTCACCGGCAAGGGTGTCGCCTCGCAGGATCTGGACGACGGCAAGCCGATCGAGGGGAAGTTCACGCCGGTCAATCTCTCTGACTGGTCGTACGAGCGCCGTCCGAAGCCTTGCGAATTCAGCGACTGAGCAGGCCCTTGGCCGCGTCCTCGTCGGTGATCAGCACCGAGACCCTGGTGTTGGCAAGCGCGGCGCGCATGACGGCCACCTTGTCCTGCCCACCCGAAACCAGGATGATCGACGGAATATCGGAGAGATCCTGCAGCGGAAAGGCGCAGACGCGACGGTTGACCTCATGGTCGATGGGGCGGCCCTCGACGTCGATGAAGTAGCAGAGGATGTCGCCGACAGCGCCGGCCGCCTGCAATTCCTCGAGCTCGCTAGGCTTGATGAAGCCGTAATTGGCGATCGGGCTGTTGCCGGAGAAGGCGCCGACGCTGAGCACGGCGATGTTGGCGCGCCGGGCACGGAAGACGACGTCCTGGACGCTGCGCTGGCTCATGAAGGCATCGCGCTGTTCCGGCCTGTCAGCATAGACCGGCACGGGCAGCAGATAGCATTCGGCGCCGATCTTCTCGGCGAACTCCCAGGCGCTCTCGGTCGGGTTGAGCGGCTGCGCGTGAGTGAGGCCGCCAAGCATCGAGACCACCGTGGTCCTGGCAATCGGCCGCCGGGGCAGTTCGTTGATGGCGAATTTCAGCGTGCGGCCCCAGCCGAGCGCGATGACATCACCGGGATTGACGTTGTCGGCCAGATAGGTTGCCGCGGCATGGCCGATCATCAGCGGCGCGTTGCTTCTGTCCGCGGCCGACGGCACGACAACGGCCTGGCTCAGGCCAAAGCGCTGCTTCAGGCTCTCCTCGAGCTGCACGCATTCGACGACGCTGTCGCGGATGCGGAACTGGACCACGCCCTCCTCGCGGGCGGCGGAGAGGATACGATGCACCTTGATGCGGCCGATGCCGAGGATCTCCGAGATGCGCTCCTGCGTCAGACCCTCGACATAATAGTGCCAGGCAGCGCGCGCCTTGAGCTCGGCGTCCGGGAAGCGCGAGGCCTTCTCGTTCTCGATCACCGCCATCCTCATGCCCTCCTGCCGCTGTCGCCAGCCAGCGTCGTTCGTCCGGTCGTCTTGGTCCACTCCACGACCTGACGGCACCGGCTTCGGACCAGAAAACTGATTCCGGTCGCGCATGATGCCCTTGCCCTCCTAGGGCAATCCGTTGGGTGGCGCAAACCGCCGCTGAGCGGCGCGACGGCCCTTGACAATTTTCTGATGAACAGATTAGCTGAACAAAATTGCATATCAAAGATAAATTGTTCACAAGGGAGGATGCCTGGTGAACAAGAACGGACGGCGACGCATCGCCTGTCCGCCGACGGAGGAGACGAAGTGGCTGTGAGCAACGATGCAAGCGAGCTGAAGGGCGTGACGAGCGCGCAAGGCTCGACCGGCGCAAAGCTTTCGGCGCTGTTTGCCGGAACCATGGGACCGCTGATCGGGCTGGCGCTGCTGTGCCTGGCGCTGACGATGACAACCGACACCTTCCTGACGGTGCGAAACATCCTCAACGTGCTCGACCAGATCACCGTGCTCGGCATCATGGCGATCGGCATGACGCTGGTCATCCTGATCGGCGGCATCGATCTTTCGGTCGGCTCGGTGCTGGCGCTGGCCTCGATGGTGATGGGCTTCGTCGCCCACCCCGACTATCTCAATCTCGGGATGCCGGCCGGCGTTGCCGCGGCGCTCGTCGTCGCCGGCCTTTGCGGCCTCGTTTCGGGTCTGCTTGTGACGGTGACCAGGCTGCCGCCTTTCATCGCGACGCTGGCCATGATGTCGGTGGCGCGCGGCCTCGCCAACATGATCACCGACGGCTCGCAGATCGTCGGCTTTCCCGACTGGTTCACCAACCTGTCGATCATCCGTCATTTCGGCTTCCTGTCGGTCACTGTCGGGCTGATGGTCGTGCTGGCGATCGTCTTCGCCATCTTCCTCAACTACCGCGCCACCGGTCGCAGCCTCTACGCGGTCGGCGGCAGCGCCGAAGTCGCGCGCCTGTCCGGCATTCCGGTGAGGTCACTGACCAACTGGGTCTATGCGATCTGCGGCGTGCTCGCCGGACTTGCCGGCATCGTGCTCGCCGCAAGGCTCGATTCCGTACAGCCAAGCTCTGGCCTCGGCTACGAGCTCGACACGATCGCTGCCGTGGTCATCGGCGGCGCCAGCCTTTCGGGCGGCGTCGGCTCGATCGGCGGCACGGCGGTCGGCGTGCTCATCATCGGCGTGCTGCGCAACGGGCTCAACTTGCTTGGCGTTTCGCCCTTCATCCAGCAGGTGGTGATCGGCGTGGTGATCGCGCTTGCCGTCGCCACCGACACCTGGCGGCGCAGAGCACAGTGAGGAGCCGGGCGCAATGAGAATTCGCCCGGGTCTCCGGGCGATAGACGGATCGGTCGATCCGAGACTGGGAATGTTCGGCCATGGGGCGCCGTGATGCGCGGGCGGAACAGATTGAATATCAACGGAGGAAAACCATGCTGACCAAACGATCACTCTTGCTTGCCGCCGCGGCCATCATCCCGCTGCTTGGCCTGTCCGACGCCGCTTCGGCCAAGGACGCCAAGAAGCTCGGACTGGCTGTCGCCAACCTGCAGGCCGACTTCTTCAACCAGATCAAGCAGTCGGTTGAGGCCTATGCCAAGGAGAAGGGCATCGAGGTTGTCACCGTCGACGCCAAGGGCGATTCGGCCACCCAGGTCAGCCAGGTGCAGGACCTGATCACGCAGAACATCGACGCGCTGATCTACATCCCGGCCGGCGCCACCGCCGCAACCGTGCCGACCAAGACGGCGAAGGCCGCCGGCCTCCCGGTCGTCAATGTCGACCGCAACGCCGACGGCGCGCCGGGCGACACTTTCATCGCCACCAACAGCGTCGCCTCGGCCCAGGGCGTGTGCGACTACATCGCCAAGCAGGCCGGCGGCAAGGGCGAGATGATCATCATCCATGGCCAGAAGGGCACGACGCCGGAAGTCGACCGCTCGAAGGGCTGCGGCGAGGCGCTCAAGGCCTATCCCGACATCAAGGTGGTTGGCGAGCTGTGGAGCGAAGGCTGGCACCAGGATGAGGGCTTCAAGCTGACGCAGGACCTGCTGCAGTCGCATCCCGAGGTGTCGATCGTGTTCGGCCAGGCCGACGCGCTGGCGCTGGGCGCCGCGCAGGCGGTCAAGGTCGCCAATCCCGGCCACAAGGTGTGGGTTGCCGGCTTTGACGGCGACGTGGCGGCGCTGAAGGCCTTGAAGGACGGCGTGTTCGACGTCACCGCCACCCAGCAGACGCAGGGCATGGGCCGCCTCGCCGTCGACGCGGCGATCAAGCTGGTGGCCGGCGACAAGATTCCCGCCGAACAGCTGCAGGAAGCGACGCTGACCACCAAGGACAATGTCGAGCAGTTCATCGCCAAGCATCCGTAAGGACTGACACCCTTCTAGAGAGCGCCATGATGTCCCCTGACCCTCGCCAAAGCGGAAGCCCGCACAATGGGCTCTTCGTCAGCGGTCTGTGCAAGAGCTACGGGCCGGTGCAGGTCCTGGCTGATGCGAGCTTCGAGGTGCGGCCGGGCGAGGTCGTGGCGCTGCTCGGCGAGAACGGCGCCGGCAAGTCGACCGTCTCCAACATCATCGCCGGTTCGACCAAGCCCGATGCCGGCACCATCATCTGGCGGGGGAAGCCCTACTCCCCCGCCAATCCGGCCGCGGCCATCGAGGCCGGCGTCGGCATGATCCATCAGGAATTGAAGCTGCTGCCGGACCTGTCGGTGGCGGAGAATGTCTATGTCGGGCGCCTGCCGATGCGTGGTGGCCGCATCGACCGCGCGACCATGAATGCAAAGGCCTCGGCGCAGTTGAAGCGCCTCGGCCTCGATGTCTCGCCGGAGCGCAAGGTGCGCACGCTGCGCGTCGCCGCCCAGCAGCAGGTCGAGATCGCCAAGGCGCTGACGCTGAACGCCGAGCTTCTGATCCTCGACGAGCCGACCGCCGCGCTCGGCGGCGAGGAGACGGAGCTGCTGTTCCAGCAGATCCGCAAGCTCAAGGCCGAAGGCATGTCCTTCATCTACATCAGCCATCACCTCGACGAGATCGCGCAGATCGCCGACCGCGTGGTGGTGATGCGCGACGGCCGCATCGTCGCCCGGCACGAGCGCGCCGACATCCCGGTGCGCACCGTGGTCGAGCAGATGGTCGGGCGCAGCGTCGAGCGCATGTTCCCCAAGCTGTCGCCGCCGCGCGATGAGACGCTGCTCGAAGTCGAGAATCTGTCGTCGCCGGACAAGAGCTTCAACACCGTCAGCTTTTCGGTGAAATCAGGCGAGATCCTTGGCATTGCCGGGCTGATCGGCGCCGGACGCACCGAGCTGGTGCGGGCGATCGCCGGCGCCGACCCGATCTCTTCCGGTGCGGTGCGCGTCGCCGGCAAGCCGGTGCATCTCAACGGCCCGGCCGCCGCGATCAGGGCCGGCGTCGTGCTGGTGCCGGAAGACCGCAAGGCGCAAGGCGTGGTGCTGGAGCAGACGATCGGCGAGAACCTGGCATTCGGCAATTTCGACCATGTCGCGCCGAAGGGCTGGGTGTTTCCCAAGGCAGTGCAGAAATTCGCCGAGGCCGGCATCTCCCGGCTCGGCGTCAAGGGCAAGCCCAACCAGGCGGTCTCGAAACTTTCCGGAGGCAACCAGCAGAAGGTGATCATCGCCAAATGGGTGTCACGGCCCCCCAAGGTGTTCATTCTGGACGAGCCGACGCGCGGCATCGACGTTGGAGCCCGCGCCGCGATCTACGACGTCATCGCCGACCTCGCCCGCTCCGGCATGGCGGTGGTGGTGGTGAGCTCGGATCTCGAGGAGGTGCTGGGGCTCTCGCACCGCGTGCTGGTGTTGAGCCGCGGCCGCCAGCGCGGCATCCTCGAGCGCAGCGAAGCCAGCAATGTCGCGGTGATGGAGCTTGCGACAAGCTGATATCGACGTGAGGAACCCAGGGAATCGAAACTTTGCGCAGCAGGTGATAGCCTCCCAGGCACCGGACCGCGCGGGGCGCCAACAAAGTGTTGGCGCCCTTTGATTTCGGGAGAGCCGGCAGGAGGGAACCAATGACCAAACTATTCGATCTCAGCGGCGACGTTGCGCTGGTCACGGGCGCCGGCAGCGGCATCGGCCAGGCGATCGCCATCGGACTCGCGGAAGCCGGCGCCGACATCGCCTGCTTCGGCCACAGTTCGAAGGGCGGGCTGGAAGAGACCGCGCAAAAGATATCGGAGCTCGGCCGCAAGGCGCTGGTGCTGAACGGCTCGGTGACCTCCGAAAGCGACCTGTCGGCGGCGATCGAGCGCCTGGAGAAAGAACTCGGCGCGCTGACTATCGCCGTCAACAATGCCGGCATCGCCGGCGCCGAACCCGCCGAGACGCTGTCGCTGGTGAAATGGCAGAAGATCTACGACGTCAATGTCAGCGGCGTGTTCCTGTCGTGCCAGGCCGAGGCGCGCGTCATGCTGCCGCGCCGCAGGGGGTCGATCATCAACATCGCCTCGATGTCGGGCTCGATCGTCAATCGCGGGCTGACGCAGGCGCACTACAATTCCTCGAAGGCGGCCGTGATCCACATGTCGAAAAGCCTCGCCATGGAGTGGGCCGACCGCGGCCTGCGCGTCAACGTCGTCAGCCCCGGCTACACGCTGACGCCGATGAACAAGCGGCCGGAGGTGGCCGAGCAGATAAAGATCTTCAAGCGCGACACGCCGATGGGTCGCATGGCGACGCCGGAAGAAATGGTCGGGCCGACCGTGTTCCTGGCAGCCCGCGCCTCGAGTTTTGTCACCGGCATCGACCTCATCGTCGATGGCGGCTTCGTCTGCTGGTAGGAGAGAAAATGCAGAAGCGTTTCGAGGGAAAGACGGCAGTCGTCACGGGCGCCAGCGGCGGTATCGGCGCGGCGATGGCGAAACGCTTCGCGGCGGAGGGTGCCGCTGTCGTGGTCAGCGCCATCGATCCGCGCGTCGACGAGGTCGCGGCGGGCCTCAAGGCGGCGGGCGCGAAGGTCGCGTCAATGCGCATGGATGTAACCAGGAAGGACGAGGTCGCGGCGCTCTACGACCTCGCCGAAAAGGAATTCGGCCGCGTCGACATCTCGGTGCAGAACGCCGGCGTCATCACCATCGCCAGGATCGAAGCGATGACCGAGGCCGAGTGGGACAAGGTGCTGGCGGTGAACACCAAGGGCGTGTTCCTGTGCTGCCAGGAAACGATCGGGCGCATGCGCAAGCATGGCGAGGGCGGCCGGCTGATCAACACCGCTTCGGGCCAGGCGCGGCAGGGTTTTATCTACACGCCGCACTATGCGGCCTCGAAATTCGGCGTCGTCGGCATCACCCAGAGCCTCGCCAAGGAAGTGGCCAAGGAGAAGATCACCGTCAACGCCATCTGCCCCGGCATCATCGACACCGACATGTGGGCCTATAACGACACCGCCTGGGGCAAGCTGCTCGGCGACTACAAGCCGGGCGAGCTGATGGCGGAGTGGGTGAAGAACATCCCGATGGGCCGTGCCGGCAGCGGCGAGGACGTCTCCGGGCTGGTCAGCTTCCTCGCCAGCGACGATGCGGCCTACATCACCGGTCAGACCATCAATGTCGATGGCGGCCTGATCATGTCCTGAGGCTGTCGGATTGCGCATCGCTCAGTGCGTTTGTGCGTTGCGCGACATGAACCTTGGTATATATAATTTCATCCTATGAAACGGCTTCGGCTCGCCGCATGACGCGCCAGGCCTGGATCATGGGACCCTGATGGCTCGCATGCTCAAGAGCGCCGCGCTGGCGGCGATCGAACCGCGGATGACTGCCCCGGCAGCCATCGACGGGCGGCCATGACCCGGCCTCGCTTCGCACGGCACCTTCATCCTGGCATCATTTCACCTTTGGCGCCGGCTTCAGTGCCGGATGGGCGCTTGCGCAGCGACCGGCTTTTCCAACACAATCATAAAAAGACCAGAAGAAGGGAACGACCGATAATCCTCACCAGAGCTTGACAGGAGAACAAGCATGTCACTTCGGAGCATGATTTCGACAGCATCAATGGGAGCCCTAACGCTTGCCCTGGCAAGCGCACTGACGCCGGCAGCGCAAGCGGCCGCGCCTGAATCCAGCGATCCGATCAAGATCGCCCTGTTCGACTGGACCAGCGTAAACCTCAACGCCAAGATTCTTGGCGGCATCCTCGAAAAGCTCGGTTACACGGTCGAATATCCGACCGCAGATTACCTCTCCAGCCTGACCACCGGCCTCACCAATGGCGACCTCGATGTCGGCCTCGAATTCTGGGACACGACCGCCGGCGAAGCCATGAAGGCTTCCGACGCCACCGGCCAGACCGAACGGCTGGGCAAGCTCGGCCCGAAGGCCAAGGAAGAATGGTGGTTTCCGGAATACATGAAGGAAAAGTGCCCGGGCCTGCCCAACTGGGAAGCGCTGAAGGACCCGAAATGCGCCGAGGCCTTCTCGACGGCCGAGACTGCGCCGAAGGGCCGCTACCTGGGCGGCCCGGTGACCTGGGAAGGGTTTGACGACGAGCGCGTCGAGGCGCTGAAACTGCCCTTCACCGTCATCCATGCCGGCACCGACGCGGCAATGTTCGCCGAGCTCGAGTCCGCCTATCAGCGCAACGCGCCGATCATGCTGTGGATCTATTCGCCGCACTGGGCGCCGGCCAAGTACAAGGGCGAGTGGGTGCAATTCCCCGAATACACGCCGGAGTGCTACACCGACCCGAAATGGGGCACCAACCCCGACGCCAAATATGACTGCGGCAAGCCGCATGGCGAAATCTGGAAATTTGCCTGGGGCGGCATGAAGGAGAAATGGCCGGTCGCCTACAAGGTGGCCAAGGCCTATACGATCGACACCGACGAGCTCAACAAGATGAGCGGCGACATCGACCTCAACGGCAAGACGCCGGAAGAGGTCGCCGCCGCGTGGATCACCGCCCACGAGGCCGACTGGAAAGCCTGGGCGCAGTGACCGTTCCGACTGGAAACTGCGAGACCCGGCCGGGCATGGCCGGGTCTCTAC
>NZ_RZOT01000235.1:0-8803 GCF_003999085.1 Mesorhizobium sp. M4A.F.Ca.ET.090.04.2.1 | reverse complement strand
GATCCAATGGCTGGGCAGGATCGCGGCGCCGAGGAACTTGCCGGCAAGCACCGCCGTGATCAGTGGCTGCAGGCCGACGATCAGCGCCGAGAAGCCGGCGGGCATCCCCCTGTGGATCGCCCAGAACACGGCGCCGAGATAGACGCCATGCATCAGCAGGCCGGCAACCGCGGCGTGGCAGGCCTCCGCGCGGGAGGCTTTCCTGGAGCCGAGCACGGTCGTGAGAACGGCGAGCAGGATGGCGGCCAGGACGAAGCGCGCGGCCAGGAAGGTGAAAGGCTCTGCCCAGGGCATGGCATAGCGCGCGCCAATGAAGCCGGTCGCCCACAGGACGACGAAAGAGGCGGGGATGAACCGCTTGATGCTGTGCATGTCCGGGGGGCCTGTCGCTTGGGTGAAGAGGTAACTAGCGCGATTGCTCTAATGCCGTTCAATCCGGCAATCAAAACGAAACGATTGATCCATAAGCTCACTCGAATTCAACACAGGGCGCCACGACAGCCGATAGCTGCCGTTGGATCAGGGGCATGGCGTTCAGCGCGCCATGGGCAGGCATGCTTTTGCATCTCGACACAAGCTGGCTGCTGATGACGGTTGCGACCGTCGCGGTCTTCGGCTTCTTCTTCGGCACCGCGCTCGACGCCATCATGCAGGAGGACGGTTTCGGCTCGACCGGCAACACGCTCCTGTTCACGCTTGGCTTCTTCGTCGCGATCATGGTCGCCAACGAGCACGGCATCAGCCTCAGGGACCTCAAGCTGGCGGTTGCCTGCGGCCTGGGCGGCGCCTTTACCTTCATCAGCGGCATGGCGCTGATCAAGGCAGGCCTGGCGCGCTGGTGATGGGTACGCCGATATTCAGGTGAGGCCGGCCTGCGAATGGCGGTTTCCTGCGCTTCCGGTGCTCACGTACTTGAAGTACGCTCCGCTCCGATTCTCGGAACCCGCCATTCTCGACTCGGCCTGACCTGAATCTCAGCATACCCAGTTCGAGGAATCCTAAAGGCCGACCAGCCGCCGGACATCGTCCGGCGAGGCGCCGGCCTGCCTGAGCGCGGCGAGGCCGGTATCGCCGAGGCTCTTCGACAGCTTGCGGCCGTCCGGGCCGAGGATCAACGGGTGGTGGAAATAGGCCGGCTGCGGCAGGCCGAGCAGGTCCTGCAGAAGGCGCTGAACGCCGGTCGCCAGGAACAGGTCCTGGCCGCGCACGACATGGCTGATGCCTTGCAGCGCGTCGTCGACGACCACGGCGAGGTGATAGCTCGTTGGGATGTCGCGCCTTGCCACGATCACGTCGCCCCAGTCCTGCGGCCGCGCCTCGATGCGCCGCGTGCCGCCGAGTGTGTCGTCACTGAATTCGGTCCATGACAGGTCGGCGGAAACGCACGCCATCGACTTTTCGATATCCAGCCGCCAGGCGAAGGGCAGGTTCTCGGCGATCCGTCGCTTCCGTTCCCTGATCGGCAAGGCCTTGTCCATGGCGGGATAGAGCGGCACGCCGTCGGGATCGCGCGGCCAGTCGCGGCCGCGCTTGTCGCTCCCGGCGATATGGGCCCTGATCTCGCCACGGCTCATAAAGGCGGGATAGACGAGCTCTTCCCCAATCAGCCGGTCGAGCACCGCCTGGTATTCGGCGAAGTGCTCGGACTGGCGGCGCACCGGTTGTTCCCACGCCAGCTCCAGCCATTCCAGGTCGCGATAGATGCCGGCTTCGAATTCCGGCGTGCAGCGCGTGGTGTCGATGTCCTCGATGCGCAGCAGCAGGCGGCCGCCCGCCGCCGATGCCAGTTTCTGGTTGAGCAGCGCCGAATAGGCATGGCCGAGATGCAGGTCGCCGTTCGGGCTCGGCGCGAAGCGGAATGTCAGCAGCGTCATCTCTTTGGCGGCAATCGGGTTGTGCGGCGCTTTCGCCGGTTGCTACTTTGCACGGCCATCAATTGCCACTTCGTGCGCGTCCTGGGAACAAGCAAACATGCAGCGCATCGCCAGTGTCGACGACATCGCGCGGGGCCTCGACGCGCTCTGCCGCATCGACCCGCGGCTGGAGACGGTGCGCGGCATGGCGGGCGATGTGCCGCTCAGGCTCTCCGAGCCGGGCTTCAGGAGCCTGGCCTCGATCATCGTCTCGCAGCAGGTGTCGCGCGCCAGCGCCGATGCGATCTTCGGCCGGCTGACCAGGCTGCTCGACCCGCTGACGCCGGAAGCGGTGTTGGCCGCTGGCGAGGACATTTTTCGCGAGGCCGGGCTGTCGCGGCCGAAGCAGCGCGGCCTGCTCGCCGTCGCCGGCGCCGTGGTCGAGGGGCTCGACCTGCACCGTCTCTGCCGGCTCGATGCCGATGAGGCGATCGCGGCGATGACGGCGGTGCCGGGCATCGGTCCGTGGACGGCGCAATGCTACCTGCTGTTCGCCGCCGGCCATCCCGACGTCTTCCCGGCGCGGGACGTCGCGCTGCAGAGCGCGGTCGGCCATGCGCTGGGCATCGACCCGCGTCCGCCTGAGAAAACGCTTATCCGCCTCGCCGAATCATGGAGCCCGTGGCGAGGTGTCGCGTCGCGGCTTTTCTGGGCCTATTATCGTGAAACGCGGGGGAGGGACGCCGCGCCACCGGCGTAAATCCGTAAAAAAGCCCTAAAATCATGCGTTTTTGACATTTCGGGCGCGCGACAATCCGCTTCACATCCCTGTCATGTCGGGCTTACAGTATCCGCGCCGATCGGTTACGGCGCCGTGCATCCGGTTGGATGCTCAAAAGACGCCGTAAGACTTTTGAAGTTGCGCATGATCCTTTCCGAAAATCGTTCGATTTTCGGGGTCATGCGCGGAGCCAAGGAGGTCAACGACGTGACGGTTGCCGTATCTCCGGATGGGCTTCCAGCACTGGTGCTGAACGCGGACTACCGTCCGCTCAGCTATTACCCGCTGTCGCTCTGGTCATGGCAGGATGCCATCAAGGCGGTGTTCCTCGAGAGGGTCAACATCGTCGCCGAGTACGAGCATGCCGTATCGTCGCCGACCTTCTCGATGAAGCTGCCCAGCGTCGTCAGCCTGAAGGCCTATGTGAAGCCGTCAAGGCATCCGGCCTTCACCCGCTTCAACGTCTTCCTGCGCGACCGCTTCCAATGCCAGTATTGCGGCACGCCTGACGACCTGACCTTCGACCATGTCATCCCGCGCCATCGCGGCGGCGCGACGACCTGGGAGAACGTGGTCGCCGCCTGCTCACCCTGCAACCTCAGGAAGGGCGGCATGATGCCGGCGCACGCCAAGATGTGGCCGCTGCAAAAGCCCTATCAGCCGACGGTGCACGACCTGCACAACAACGGCCGCCTGTTCCCGCCCAACCATCTGCATGAAAGCTGGATGGATTATCTGTACTGGGACGTCGAACTGGAACCGTAGAGTTCGGCAGAAATCCGCGAGCCCGGTCGTCTGCCGCAGCTTTCTGCGCTTCCGGTGCTCACGTACTTAGGTACGCTCAGTCCCGGTTCTCGAAAGCCGCGCCAGCCAATCCGGGCTGGCGAATTTCTGGACGAACTCTGCGTCGCCAGATCACGCGGTCAGTCGCGCGAAAGGGCGCTGCGGAAGGCGACGGCGGCGAGGATGAAGCTGGCGATGGCGTTCCAGCCGGCCAGCGACAGGCCGAGGATGCGCAGCGCCGCCTTGTCGCAGGAGGGCGGCACGAACTTGTCGAGCGCGTCGAGCACGCCCTTGCCGCCGGTGTCGACCGGGCCGGCGCCGGCGGTGCAGTCGGCCGGGCCCGGCCACCAAGCCCATTCGACGCCGGAGTGGTAGACGCCGAGATAGAGGCCGTAGAGCATCAAGAGGCCGCCGACGGCGAGCAGGCCTCGCGTTAGACAGGCCGGCGCCTTGAGCAGCGAGGCGATCGCCGCCAACAGCATCAGTGGCGCGCCGACGTAATAGGGCGTGCGCTGCTCCAGGCAGAGGTGACAGGGGATGTAGCCGCCAATGTACTGGAAGGCGAGCGCCGAGCCGACGGTGGCGGCCATGGCGACGGCGAGGAACAGGGCGGCGCGCGTCCGCTGGCGTCCGGTGTCGGCATTCATGGTCGCTGTCATCGAAGGTGGTCCGTTTGCGTGGTCGCTATGCGTGGGCGTATCTGACGAGGATATAGAGCAAAATAAGGGCAGCGGCGCCGGCGCCGACGATCATGCCGAGGCGCTTCTCGATGAACTCCTTGATCGATTCACCATAGCGGCGCAGCAGCCAGGCCAGCAGCAGGAAACGAGCGCCGCGCGCCACGATGGCAAGGCCGATGAAGAGCAGCAGATTGACGCCGATGACGCCCGACAGGATCGTCACCACCTTGATCGGCGGCAAATGAGCGGCGCCCGAGGTGATCAGCATCAGGATGATGAAGCCGATGCCGGACGACGTGCGCAGCGCTTCGAACTCGTCGTATTTGCCATAGAATTCGAGGATCGGCTTGGCCACCGCCTCATAGGCGTAGTGGCCGATGAACCAGCCGAAGACGCCGCCGAGCACCGAAGCGGCGGTGGCGATCAGCGCGTAGCGGTAGGCGCGCTCCGGCTTCGACAGCGCCATCGGCAGATAGAGCACGTCCGCCGGCACCAGGAACACGGAACTCTCGACGAAGGCGATGAAGGCCAGCCACCATTCGGCGGATTTGCGGGCTGCCAGCGAGAGCGTCCAGTCGTAAAGTCCGCGAAGCATCGGCTCTCCTGTGATTGCGCCGCCCTTCCTGCACTGTCCACGCATGTCGTTTTGCGCGACATGCAGCGACGCGCCGCTTGTCTAGAAAGATTTTCCGCGCCGCACAATGGCAGCACCTTCACGAAACCGAAAGGTGAAGATTGGTCGCGGGCGTGAAGCTGATCGGGAAACTCGCCAGTTGACGAACAGGCCCGCAACCGTATAGTCCGCGCCCATCCAGGCCGCCCGGCCTGAGCCCCTATGGCGGAATTGGTAGACGCGCTCGACTCAAAATCGAGTTCCGCAAGGAGTGCTGGTTCGATCCCGGCTAGGGGCACCACTTTCAATAATCAGGCAGCGGGCCTTCTGGAAACGTCCGCCGTACCGATCCGGTGATGGAGGCACGATGATGAATCGTGCGGTCAGCAAGGCCTATCGCTCCGTGAAAGCACGCGCGAAGGAATCGAGCATCGGCCGTGCGAGATACTCGAAGAAGGTGCGATTGCCGGTGTTGATGAACGCCTCGACCGGCGTTCCCGGGTAAAGCTGGTCGGCTTTCACGCCGGGCGGCAGGGCGTCGGCAATCTTAAGCCTGGCGCGGAAATAGGGTTCGCGCGTGGTCTGGTCGATCAGGCGGTCGGCGGAGATTTCGCTCACCGTCGCCGACACCTCCGGCGTCAGGCGCATGTTGAGCGCCGACAGCCTGAGCTTTGCCGGCTGGCCGACGCTCACCTGGTCGATGTCCTTCGGCCTGAGCTTGGCATCGACGTTGAGGCCCGATGCCGTCGGCAGGATCTCCATGATCTTTTCGCCCGGCGCGATCACGCTGCCCATGGAATTATAGGTCGACGACACCACGATGCCGGCGGCCGGCGCCTTGATCGTGGTGCGCCGAAGCACCGCTTCGGCCGCCCTGATGCGCTCCTTGATGTCGGCGAGGTTGGTGCGGACCTCGTCGAGCCTGGTCAGCGCTTCTTCCACGCGCTGCGTGGTCAGCCGCTCGACCTGCACCTGCGCCTCGACGATCTGGGAGTTGGCCGCGGCGAGGTTTGCCTCCAACGCGCCGGCCTGGCCGACGAGATCGGCCTCAGAGCGCAGAAGCTGCGAGTATTCGGTGCGGTTGGTGAGGCCCTTGTCCAGCAGGCTGGTCTTGATGCCGAGCTCCTTCTTCACGACATCGGCCTGCTGCTCGATGGCGAGTTTCTGGGCGTTCAGGCCCACGACCGACTCGCGGTGCATGGCGACCCGCTGCGCCATGATCGACTGTTCGGAGTGGAAGCGCGCGAGCCTGGCGTCGAATACCTTCTGCTGTTCCCGGACAAGATTTTCGAAATCCTGCTGGAACGGCGCCGGCGCTGCGTCGGTGATCGGCGCAAGCCTGTCCAGTCCGTCGCGCTCGGCTTCGAGGCGCGCCGCGCTTGCCTTGAGCGCGATCGACTGCCTGGTCAGCCGGTTGAGGTCGGCTTGCGCCGCCGTCCGGTCGAGGAGGATGAGGTCCTGGCCCTGCCGCACGCGGTCGCCCTCACGGACGAGCAGTTGCTGGATGATGCCGCCCTCGGGCTGCTGGATCAAGATGTTGCCGCCAGTGGCCGATATCGTGCCTTGCGTGATCACCGCGCCGGACAGCGGCGCGCTCATCGCCCAGTAGCCGAAGCAGCCCGCGAAGATTGCGATTGCCCCATACCCGGCCAGCGCCACACGCCGGAAGTCGGTGCGCGGATGGCCGTCGAAGGTGAGGCTCTCGGCTGTCATCGACTTACGATCCGAAGCGGGTGCCGTGTGCGCGCATCGTCTGCGCGAACGAGCCCGTCACCACGGTGCCCTGCTGTGCAGGCAGACCCTTGGCCACCGACGACTGGCGCAACACCTCGCCGCTCGGACCGAAGGCTTCGATCACGCCACCGCGCAAAAGCATCACGCGGTCGCAGGCCGCGGCGATCGATGGGCGATGCGTGATCACGATCGTCGTGACGCCGGCGGCTTTCGCAGCCGAAAGCACCGCTTCGAGCGCCATCTCGCCGCTGCCGTCGAGATGGGTGCTGGGCTCGTCCAGCACGAGGATCCGCGGATTGCCGTAGAAGGCGCGCGCCAGCCCGATCCGCTGTCGCTCGCCGCCCGACAGCGTCCTATCCGAGGGACCGACCATGGTCTGGTAGCCATCGCGCAGCGCCAGAATCAGATCATGCGCCTCGGCGCGCCTTGCCGCCTCGATGATCGCGGCGTCGTCCGCTTCAGGGTCGAAGCGGGCGACGTTGTCCGCGATCGGTCCAGGAAAGAGCTCCACCTCCTGCGCGAGATAGCCGATATGCCTGCCAAGCTGGTTTTCGTCCCAGGTCTTGACGTCGGCCCCGTCGATCCGCACCAGGCCGCCGGTCGGTCGAGCCGCGCCGACAAGCAATCGAGCGAGCGTCGATTTGCCGGCGCCGCTCGGGCCGACGATCGCCACCGCTTCGCCCGCGGCGATCGCGAAATTCAGCCGCTTGAGGATAGGCTCCGTGCCGAACGGAGCGTTCGGCGCGATGAAGAAAAGATCCTGCACGGAAATCGCGCCGGAAGGATCCGGCAGGGACAGCTTCCGCGCTTTCGCCGGATGTGCCGCAAGCGCGGTCTCCAGCCGCTTCCACGCCCGCCTGGCGTCGACGATCTGCCGCCAGGATCCGATCAGCTGGTCGAGCGGCTGCAGCGCACGCGACGAGACCAGCGAGGAGGCGAAGATCATGCCGGCCGTCATCTGCCCTTCGAGCACCAGCCATGCGCCGGCGCCGAGTATCGCGAGCTGCAGCATCATGCGCAGCGCCCGTGAGGCGCCGCTGAAGATCGCGTTGGCGCTCGCCGAGCGGTCATGCAGGACAAGCGCGTCAGCCACATGCCGTCCCCAGACCCGTGCGGCGTTCTCGACCATGCCCATGGCGCGCAGCGTGTCGGCATTGCGGGCGAAGGCTTGTTCCGCTTGGGCGGCGACGGCCGAACGCCCCGCCGACAAGGCATCGTTCCTGCCGATGGCAAGCTGGTTGGCCACCACCAGGAGAAGCAACAGCACGGCGCCGGCGAGTGTCAGCCAGAACAGGACGGGATGGATGAGATAGAGCAGAGCGAGGAAGACGGGAGCGAAGGGCAGGTCGAACAGCACTGCCACGCCGCGCGACCTGATGAAGGCGCAGGCCGAGGCAAGGTCGCGCAGCGGCGACAAGCCGCCAGCATATCTGGCGCCTAGCGCGGCGGCGAATGTCGTCGCCCCCAGCCTGCCATCGACCGTCGCCGCGACGCGCTGCGCGTAGATGGCCCGCACCGCGTCGAGGAAGCCGAGAAAGGCGAGCGCGATCACCGCGATCGCCGAAAGGTAGAGCAGCGTCTCGACGCTCGAGGACGGCAGGACGCGGTCATAGACCTGCAGCAGGTAGAGCGGGATCACTAGCAGCAGGATGTTGATCAGTAACGAGAAGATGCCGACATCGGCGATGGCGCGCCTGAACACCGGTCGCAGGCTTGACTGCCTGGTCGTGCCCGCATTCGCGCGAGGAGCATGGTCCTGAGACATGCGCACGGACGCCTAGACCGCGTGCTCGCCCGTGACGTTCAAATGGCTCTGCTGCAAATAGTCCAGCGTATAGGCGTGGATATAGTCGATCTTCATCTGAGCCGGCGTGGCGAGATGGTCCGGCGGCGCGCCGGCCTGACCGCCGATCGCGAGATCAACCAGCATGTACATGGGCTTGTTCATGTCGGATGGCGTTGCCGCCTCCGCGACCTGCACGCCGTCATAGGTCCAGACCAGCTTGTCCGGCGTCCACAGCAGGCCGTAGGTGTGAAAGCCGTCGGTGTCGGAGACATTCACCGTCGATCCGACCTTGGTGTGGGTTCCCGTCTCATTCGTGTGCGCGGTCATCAGAAGCGAGTTCGGACTTTGGCCATACATTTCCACGACGTCCAATTCCGGCGGCCACGAGCCGTCTTCCGGCAGCAGCCAGAAGGCCGGCCAGGCGCCGGTGTTTTCCGGCAGGTCGGCCCTCATTTCGAAATAGCCATAGGTCTGGGCGAAGGTGTCGTGCGTGGTCAGGATGCCGGAGGTGTATTCATAATTGTTGATAAGCGGCTTGATGTCGGCCGACGCCTGGGCCGCGGTGATGGTCAG
>NZ_RZOT01000234.1:0-8808 GCF_003999085.1 Mesorhizobium sp. M4A.F.Ca.ET.090.04.2.1 | reverse complement strand
ACCTGGAACAGCGACTGGGCGAGGCCGAAGCGGCCGCCCGACGCGAAGCGGGCGATGCGCGAGGATTCCGGATGGAAGATGGCCGAGCCGATGCCGATCAGCGAGGCGCCGATCAGCAGCAGCCAGTAGTGGCCGGCATGTGCGAGCACGACCAGTCCGATCAGCGAGGAGGCCATGCCCCAAGGCAGCGAATAGGGCATCGGCCGCTTGTCGGTGATAGCGCCGATCAGCGGCTGGAGCAGCGACGCCGTCACTTGGAAGGTGAAGGTCAAAAGCCCGATCTGCCAGAAGTCGAGGCCGTAATTGTCTTTCAAAAGCGGATAGATGGCCGACAGCAGCGACTGCATGATGTCGTTGACGCAATGGCAGAAGCTCACCGCAAGAATGACGGTGAAGGCCGTCGCTTGCGCCGAAGTGTGGCTGGCCGGCGCCGGAGTGGCGACGGCGGTGGCTGTGGTGTCGGTCAAGGCATGCTCCGTGGTCTTCCTGGCGGCGATCCGCAGGCAGCCTTATAGGATGGTTGCAAAGCGACTTCTTTCGTGGTTTGGTCCAATAGTTTCGCAAGTGGGCCATTGCCAATGCCGCATGGCAGGGAAGTCTTCAAGGGCGATGCCGCCGAACTCGGCCGGCTGCACCAGAGCCGCTGGCAGTGGCTGGAGGAGGCTGTCGGCCCAGCGGTGGCGCTGCCGACCGAATATCCCGACGGCTATCACGTGCCACTGCATCGCCACAGCCGCAGCCAGTTGCTGCATGCGCTGGTCGGCGTCGTGCTGGTGACGACGAAACACGGGCGCTGGATGGTGCCGCCCGACCACGCGATGTGGATCCCCGCCGGGATCGAGCATTCCGTCGAGATGCTGGGCGATGTCTCGATGCGTTCGGTCTATGTGATGCCGAACGCGATTGCCGGCCTGCCGGAGGGACTGCGCGTCGTCGGCATCACCGAGCTGATGCACAGCCTGATCGTGGAATCGGAAAAGCTGCCGCAAGGGGGTGAACTGGAAGGGCGCGGCGGGCTGATCATGGGCCTGTTGCTGCATGAGATCCCGAACCTGCCGGAACGGCCGCTCGGCCTGCCGTTCCCGTCGGATCCGAAACTGGCGGCGCTTTGCCGGCGCTTCGTCGCCGAACCCTCGCCGCATGCGACGATCGACGAATGGGCCAACGCCGCCGGCATGAGCCGCCGTACCTTCACCCGCGCCTTCCATCGCCAGACCGGGCTGTCGCTGTCGACATGGCGCCAGCAGGCGTGCCTGTTCGCGGCGCTGCCCAGGCTTGCCGACGGCGAGCCGATCACCAGGGTAGCGCTCGACCTCGGCTATGACAGCGTGCCGGCCTTCATCACCATGTTCAAGCGCATGCTGGGCGCCTCGCCACGCGGCTATATGCGCGGCGCGCGCGATGCCGGGGAGGGAGTGCGGCGGCTGAGCGGCCCGGCCAGACCGGAAAACGCAATGGTCTAGTCGAACAGGCTCGACACCGATTCCTCGGTCGCGGTGCGCGAGATCGCCTCGCCCATCAGGTCGGCGATCGAGATGACGCGGATGTTGGGCGCGTCGAGCACGGCTTGCGTCGGCTGGATGGAATCGGTGATCACCAGTTCCTGCAGCTTCGAGCTGCTGATGCGGGCAACCGCTCCGCCCGAAAGCACGCCGTGAGTGATGTAGGCGGTGACGCTGGTGGCGCCGTTGGCGAGCAGTGCATCGGCGGCGTTGCACAACGTGCCGCCGGAATCGACGATGTCGTCGATCAACAGGCAATCCTTGCCGGCGACCGCACCGATGATGTTCATGACTTCCGATTCGCCCGGGCGTTCACGGCGCTTGTCGACGATGGCGAGCTGCGCATCGAAGCGCTTGGCGAGCGCACGCGCCCGCACCACGCCGCCAATGTCGGGGGAGACGACGACGACATTGGCGAGCTGCTTGTATTTCGCCTTCACGTCGCGGGCCATCACCGGGACCGAGAACAGATTGTCGGTCGGGATATCGAAAAAGCCCTGGATCTGGCCGGCATGGAGATCCAGCGTCAGCACGCGGTCGACGCCGGCGCGGGTGATCATGTTGGCGACAAGCTTGGCCGAGATCGGCGTGCGGCCGGAAGCGCGGCGATCCTGTCTTGCATAGCCGAAATAAGGGATGACCGCCGTGATGCGCCGGGCCGAGGAACGCATGAAGGCGTCGATCATGATGAGCAGTTCCATCAGGTGATCGTTGGTCGGGAACGAGGTGGACTGCAGGATGAAGACATCCTCGCCGCGCACGTTCTCCTGGATCTCGACGAAGATCTCCTGATCGGCGAAGCGCCGGACGCTGGCCTTCCCCAGCGGGATGTTGAGATAGCGAGCGACCGCTTCGGCCAGCACCCTGTTGGAATTGCCCGCGAAAAGCTTCATGCACCGTTCCTGGTGAAGGATGGAGAGACCGAACAGACTCTCATGAGCCTTTTATGCGGGCTTTTAGCGGCCCGCGCCGGTATTGCAAGCCTCGTCATCGGGAATCCGTCGGCTAAGATCAAAAACGTCGCAGGCGATGAAAGCCGGCAACAGCCTAGCCGGCCTGTCCACCGAGCCACGCGGCGAACTGGTCGACCGTCTGGTCGGCGATGCCCTGCATGGTCGCTGGCGCGACGGCCGTCCAGCCATCGCCGCCCTTGACCGAGGGCGCCTTCTGCTGGCCGTTGATGCGGTGCAGCCGGTTGCCCGAGGGGTCGTAAATGTCCCAGACATAGATGACCGTGGTGTCGCTGCCTTCCGAAATTGCCGAGAAATAGCCCTTCAGCACATGCGTGGCGGTCTGGTCGGTGCTGCCGGCAAGCGTGATGCCGCGCTGCCTGGCACGCGTCTGAAGCTCGGCCGTCAGCGGCGCCGCGGCCTCCACCGAGGCGCCAACGATCGGCGCCACCTGCAACCTTGTCCTGGCGATAGCAGCGGCGCTCTGGGCCGGTGAGGCAGGGGTAGGCGACGAAGCGGCCGGGGCCGTCGTCGAGGGCGCCGGAACGGTCGTGGTTGCCGTGTTGCTCTGAGTGGCAGGCAGCGTCTGGGCCGAGGTCGCCGGCGGGGTGATGGCAGAGGGTTCCAGAACGTCCTTGGCATTGGTGCAGGCGGCCAGCGCCAATGCGGCAAGCAATGACACGGTCGTCACCTGCGATCGTCTCATCTGCCCGAAAACTCCCTGGCGAAGAACGCCCCTCGCGAACCTGCCATTATGGATTCACTGTACGATCAAGTCGAGATCATGGCGGGACAGCGGCCTCGGCTGCGATTCGGTGGTGAGGTAGGTGCGGCCAAGGGTCATCGCCGTCTCGGTTTCGGAGTCCATAATGATCATATGGGCGAACAGCGTCATGTTGGGCGCGATCGGCTCGGGATTGCCCTGATAGAACATCGGCATGTCCATCCATGACGGTGTGAAGCGGGCGCCGACCGAATAGCCGCAGGCGTTCAGCCGGTGCTTGGTCAGGTTGTGGGCTTCGAGCGTTCGGGCATGTGTGTCGAAGACGTCGCCGAAGGTGTTGCCGGGCGTCATCGCCTTCTCCACCGCCAGAAGCGCGGCGCGGGCAGCATCGAACAGCTCCTGATGGCGCTTCGAGACCCTTCCGGTCAGCGCCGTGCGCATCATCGGCGCGTGATAGTGGTGGAAGACGCCGGCCCATTCGAGTGTCAGCTGGTCGTTCTTGGTCAGCTTGCGGCGCCCGGCCTTGTAGCGACAGAGCAGCGCGTCGACGCCGGAGCCGATAATGAATTCATTGGCCGGGTAGTCGCCGCCGCCGGCAAAGACCGCGCCCTGCATGGCGGCAAGGATCAGCGCCTCGTCGCCGCCCTGCTTGATCAGCGGCAGGGCAGCATCGAGCGCGTCGTCGGACAGGCTGGCGGCCTTTTCGACCTTGGCGATCTCGGCCGGGCTCTTGAACAGACGCAGCCGTCCAACGATGCCCGATGCATCGGCGATCTGGCCGAAGGTCTGCAGTTGCTCGTCGAGGCGGCGGCCGTTGTACGCCGTCAGGCCATGGGTGTCGTATTCGACGCCGATGCGGGCGCCGAGCAGGTCGAGCTCGTTGAGCAGGTTGCGCAGGTCGATCGCCGGGTTGGCGCCGTCGCGGTCGGTCCACAGGACGATGTTGTCGATGATCGAGGTTTGGCGCGCCTGCCTGAGATCGGCCGAGCGGGTCAGCAGCACCATCGACCCGTCGGCCTTCACCACCAGGCACTGGAAGAAGCAGAAGCCGAACGTGTCGTATCCGGTCAGCCAATACATGCTCTCCTGCGCGAACAGGAGCACGGCATCGAGCTTCTTCTCCGTCATCTCGATGATGAGCCGGTCGCGCCGCGCGTCGAATTCCGATCGTTCGAAGTGCAGCGCCATTATTCTTTCTCCAAAACAATTGCCGAAACCTGGCGTCCGTAATCCGCTTCCTTGCGATGGGTGGTGCGCCGGTAGGAATAGAAAAGGTGTTCTTCAGTGTAAGTGCAGCGGCCGAGACCCTCGGCGGTGACGCCCGTCTTTCTCAGCCGGTCGACCGTATAGAGGTTGAGGTCGAACAGCGCATGGCCGGGTTTGGCCGATGGCGCGAAATAGCTGATGTTGCCGGCATCGGCGTCGACGAAACGCGAGATGAATTCGGGTCCGACCTCGTAGTTCTCCGGCCCGATCGACGGTCCGAGAACGGCAACGATACGCTCGCGGCGGGCGCCGAGGCCTTCCATCGCCGCGACCGTGTTTTCGAGCACGCCGGCGAAGGCGCCTTTCCAGCCGGCATGCGCGGCGCCGACGACGCGCGCCTCGGTGTCGGCGAACAGCACCGGCCCGCAATCGGCCGTCGAGGCGCCGACGGCTATGCCCGGCCGGTCGGTGACGATGGCGTCGGCCGTGGGACGAGGGCCGGCAAAGGGCTCCCTGGCGATGACGACATCGGGCGAGTGGACCTGATGCGCGGTCAGCAGATGGCTGGCCGGCACCCCCATCCATTCGGCGACGCGGCGGCGGTTCTCTTTGACGCGCTCCTGATCGTCATTCGAGCCGGTGCCGATGTTGAGGCCGCGATAGATGCCGTCGGAGACGCCGCCGATACGGGTGAAGTAGCCGTGGCGGATGCCCCTGGCTTTCGCCGCTTCGAGCAAGGGTGAGCGAACAGGATCCGGTTTGGTCTGATTGAGCATGGATGGGTTTGTTGTCCGCGCCGGCGATTTCGTCAAGGTGAAGTTCGGACAAGAGCCCGTTTGCGCGACCGGGTTCGCAACCCGGCCGCCCGCCTTGGCTCAAGAGACTGGACCGGCCTTAGGCAGCATTTTCAGGACCTTGAACAACTCCCCCATAGCATCAGGCCCAGCCAGCCGCTCAACGGCGTCGGAAATGGCTTGCCGCGACTTTCCATCCGCCTTGGCGCCCAGCGATCCCGCCCTTTCGAGCAGGCCCATGCCGAGCAGGAAATCGCCCTGCGTGGTCGTTTCGACATCGAGGCCGTGCGCCCGGGCGGTCGCTGCCAGGGCGGCGAAATCGACATGCGCGGTGAGGTCCGCTTCGCCCGGATTGGCCAGCACGTTGTCGTGATCATGCTTGCGCAAGGCCTGCAGCGTGTCGCCGATGCCAGGCCGGAGATGGCCGTAGTCGATGAAAAGGCCGGCGCCGCCGTGCCCCGCTATCCGCTCAGCGATCGTTCCCATCAGCGCGGCGCGGGCCGGCGCCAGTTCGACGATCGCGCCTTGCGGCGCGTCCTCGGCGTCGTCGGGCAACAGGGACGGATCGACCGAGCCTGCGCCGGCGAAGAAGCGCAGGCCATCGTCATCGTCGAGGCCGATCATCCGTTCGCGCCAGCCGGCACCGCTGCGGACGAACTGGCGGATGGGCACGGCGTCGAACAGTTCGTTGCCGACGATGAAGAGTGGCGCCTTCGGCAACGTTTCGACGGATTCGTGCCAGTCGAGTCTCACCGGCTGGCGGGTGAGCGTCCGCTGCTGGATTTCGGTCAGGCGCGGGCTTGCCTCGATCATGGCGAAGGTGGCGCCGCCTGCGAAAGCGGGATCGAGGCGCAGGAAGGTGCGCAGCAAGTCCTGCATCAGCGTGCCGCGGCCGGGGCCGATCTCGGCGACGGTGGCGGGCAGAGGCCGGCCAGCGGCCTGCCAGGCCTGGTAGAGCCAGACGGCGACCAGCTCGCCGAACATCTGGCTGATCTCCGGCGCGGTGACGAAGTCGCCCGCGGCGCCGAAAGGCTCGCGCGTGGTGTAGTAACCGTCCTCGGGGTCGAAAAGGCACAGCGCCATGTATTCGCTGACGGGGATCGGCCCCACCGTGCCGATGAGATCGATGATGCGGGTCTTCAGCCGCGTCATGCCGGTTGCGTCTGCGTCACCGGCCTGGCGGTGGCCATCGCCCAGATGCCGGCCAGCACCATGGGCGTCGACAGGATCATGCCCATGGTCAGCCAGTTGGTGCCAAGCAGATAGCCGAGCTGCTGGTCGGGCTCGCGGAAGAACTCGACGAAGATGCGCGACAGGCCATAGCCACAGATGAAGGCGCCGCCGACGAAGCGCGGCGTCTTCAGCTTCAGCCTGGAATGGGTGAGGAAGCGCAGCACGAGGAACAGCACCAGGCCCTCGAGCAGGGCTTCATAGATCTGACTCGGATGGCGCGAAAACGGTCCGCCATTGGGAAACTCCACCGCCCATGGCACGTCGGTTGGCCGGCCCCAGAGCTCGGAGTTGATGAAGTTGGCGACGCGCACGAGGCCAAGCCCGACCGGCACGCCGGCCGACACGACGTCGAACAACGTCCACGTGCGGATACCGCGCTTGAGCGAAAACAGGGTCATCGCCAGGATGACGCCGAGCAGGCCGCCGTGAAACGACATGCCGCCCTGCCAGACGGCGACGATATCCAGCGGATGCGCGATGTAGCGCGGCAGGTCGTAGAACAGCACATAGCCGGTTCGCCCGCCGACCACGACGCCGATCGCTGCCCAGACGATGAAGTCGTCCAGATCTTCCGGCTTCATCGGCAAGGCGCCGTCGGGCCACAGTCTTGCATTGGTGACCAGGCGCTTGGCGTACCACCAGGCAAAGAGGATGCCGACGATGTAGCCGACGCCGTACCAGTGCACCGCCAGCGGGCCGATCTGGACGATGACCGGATCGATGTTGGGGAAGGGCAGGGAGGTCAGCGGCAACAGAAAATATTCGCTCAACAGGGTCTCCCGGGCGCGGTCTGGTTTCGGGCGCGGACCATGCGGCAGGGTTTTGGCAGGGTCAAGGCAAGGCTGCGCTTGCATTCCGCGCCGCGCGCCACTACGTCAAATCGAGCAAGCGAGGATTTGCCATGTCGACCGGACCGAACCGCATTCTCGATGAATTCGCCAAGCTGATGACGGATGCCGCCGGCGCCGCGCAAGGCGTGCGGCGCGAGGTGGAGACGGCCTTCAAGGGCCAGGCCGAGCGAATCCTGAATACCATGGATGTAGTGCAGCGCGAGGAATTCGAGGCCGCGCGCGAGATGGCGGTGAAGGCGAGGGAGGACAACGTCCTGCTCGCCGCCCGTATTGAGGCGCTCGAGGCCAGGCTTGCCGAACTCACCGGCCAGGCCGCACCAGCGGCGGCGGCGAAGCCCAAAACAAAAAAATAATCGTTAAACTTTTCCACAAAGCACAATCCGAAAAAGCGCTTTGCCGTGAATCGCTTACCGGCATTGCATGAATCATCGCGACAGCGCCTTTCCACATGCGAATGACGCAGTGCGAAAAATTGGGCTGGTCACGCGACTCCCGATCAATAGACTGAATTTGTTGCATGATTCGAAGCAGGGATCATGCGCCGGGCGGTGGGGTTCGGTCTGGGTCTTTGCGTTTGAGAAAGTCCTGGCCGTCCGAGTTCTAGACAAGATTGTTCGTCGTGTGTGCCCCGCGGAGCGTGCGGCGCTCCCCTGAACACAGGAAGCATCCATGGAACTTCTCGAACTCGAATTCTCCCGCGAAATCCACCCGGTGGACGTCATCGAGCAGGTGGCGCACAACAATGACTGGTCGTTCGAGCGTGCCGGCGACGACGAGATTTCGATTTCGGTGGCGGGAAGCTGGACCGACTATCACGTCTCCTTCTCCTGGATGGAGGATTTCGAGGCGCTGCACCTGGCCTGCGCCTTCGACATCAAGGTGCCGGAAGCGCGCGCGCTGGAAGTGATGCGGCTCCTGTCGCTGATCAACGAACAGATGCTGTTCGGCCATTTCGACCTGTGGGAGCAGGAAGGCGCGATCATGTTCCGCCAGTCGCTGCTGCTTGCCGGTGGGGTCGAGCCGTCGAGCCAGCAGGTCGAGGTGCTGCTGTCGTCGGCGCTCGAAGCCTGCGAATGCTATTTCCAGGCGTTCCAGTTCGTGGTCTGGTCGGGAACCTCGGCCAAGGACGCGCTTGCCGGCGTCCTGTTCGAGACCTACGGCACCGCCTGAGCCGGATCAGGACCCAAGATGAGTGCGAGTGGCGCGCGCAAGCCCGAGATCAGTTTCGCCGATTTCGACCGGGTCGACATTCGCGCCGGCACCATCATCGAGGCCGAGCCATTCCCCGAGGCGCGCAAGCCGGCATTCAAGCTGAAGATCGATTTCGGTCCGGCGATCGGGGTGAAGAAGTCCTCGGCGCAGATCACGAAATACTACGCGCCGGAGACGCTTGTCGGCCGGCAGGTGTTCGCCGTGGTCAACTTTCCGCCGCGCCAGATCGGAAAGTTCATGTCGGAAGTGCTAACGCTCGGCTTTCCGGACGAGGAGGGCGCGGTCGTGCTCGGCGCCATAGAGCACAGGGTGCCGGACGGCGGGCGTCTGTTCTAG
>NZ_RZOT01000233.1:0-8825 GCF_003999085.1 Mesorhizobium sp. M4A.F.Ca.ET.090.04.2.1 | reverse complement strand
GGCTTGGTCTCATCGAGGACGGCATCGAGGCTGGTGCCGATGACGGCCCCGGCAAGCCCGTATTCGCGCGCTCTCGCCTGCGCCCGTTCGGCGTCGAGGTCGACTAGGCCGGCAATCGTCAGCCCGTCGATCTGCCTCGCGGCATCGAGCCACTGCCTGCTCATCGCTCCGCAGCCGGCCAGGACGACCTTCATCCAGCGCTCCTCCTCCGCTCGGCCCCTCCAGGCCGATCGTCACGGCGTCCACGGCATCACCGTAAACGTTTTTCCGTAAACGTTTACGAGAACACACCCGATAGCGTAGAATGTCAATCGGCTGTTTTGCGAAAATCATCCCAAAGCCTTGGCCTGAGCGGCAGCCAGTGCTAGCCAAGGCAGGGGGAGAACCGTCCTTGGCGTCCAGCATCCACGACCTTGCGCGTCACCTGAACATTTCGATCGGCACCGTGTCGCGCGCGCTGAACGGCCGCGCCGACGTCAATGCCGACACACGCCAGCGCGTGCTGGATGCGGCCAAGAAGCTGAACTACGCCCCCAATCAGTCCGGCCGCAGCTTGCGGCAAGGCGCCACCCGTTCGATCGCCTTCATGCTGCAGCCGCATCCGGGCGACCAGCAATATGGCGAACCGTTCTTCATCCCGCTGCTGATCGGGCTGCAGGGCAGGCTCGCCGAAAGCGGGCTGGACCTTACCGTGGTGATGGGCGCCCCCGGCGACTACCAGCAGGAGCGCCTGCGCCGCGTGGTCGAGACACGCCGCGCCGACGCGGTAGTGCTGGCCTGGACACGGCGCGAGGACGAGCGCATTGATTATCTGGCCGAGAGAGGCTTTCCCTTCGCCACGCTCGGCCGCAGCCGTTCGGGTGGCAAGTCATACCCTTCGCTGGATCTCGATTTCGAGAAGGCCGGCAGCGACGCCGTCGACAGGTTGGTGGCGCGCGGCCACCGACGCATCGCCGCCATCCGCCCTGCCCTCAACCTCAATTTCGGCTACCTGTTCCTCGACGGCTACCGCAAAGCCTTGAAGCGGCATGGCATCGAGGTCGATCCTGCCCTGATCGCCGACGGCTTCATCAACGAGGCCGGCGGCTATCAGGTGACGCCGCGTGTGATGCTGGCAAAAGACCGGCCCACCGCCATCATCTTCAACAACGACGCCATGGCGCTCGGCGGCTGCAAGGCGCTCGCCGAAATGGGCATCCGACCCGGCCATGACATCGCGGTGATCGTCATCGTCGACACCCCGCTCTGCCGCTATTTTTCCCCGGCGCTGACCGCCTTCCGCCCGGCGCTTGAACCGATGGGCCGGCGGCTGGCCGAGATGCTGCTCGCATCGCTTCCTGCCTTCGCCGGCCCGGAAGGGGCGCGGATCATGCGCGAGGTCTGGCCGCTGGAGCTGATCGCGAGAGAAAGCGACTGAAAGCATTGCCGAAGGCTGGCCGGGCAGGCCTCAATCCACCTTCTTCTCGCCCTTCTCGCCAGCCTTGACGATGTCGCCGGTGGTGAACAGGATCTCCTTCAGCTCCGCCCGCCAGTCTTCCTTCTGACGCAGCAGGAATTCGAGATTCATGCCGAAGTGCTTGAATTCCTCACCTTGCGCATTCTTCATGATGGCGCGCGCCTGCGCGTCCTTTTCCACCGACATGCGCTGTTCGTACCAACTGATCGCCTCCGCCTCCTCGATCAGCGATGTGATCATGCGGGCAAAGGTCCGCACCTTCTGCGTCAATTCCTCCGCCGGCTCGTGATACTGATCGAAACCCATTTGTCCTCCTGAGCCCATGGCTCGACCGACGATCGCGGCGATGCCTGGGCTCGCCTGCAACGGTTCCGATTGGAAAATGGTTCCGGGCACGCGCCGGCGCGGCCTGTCACGCAAGTATCATGTTGGAGTCCTAGACCGCTTGCGGAAGGTGCTGGCGGCATGTCGATGCGACACCCGCTCAGGCATGCTCTGTCACAAGGGGATATCGATGAAACATCTCAGCCGGACTGCCGCACTTGGCGCGGCACTTGCCCTGTTCACCACCCTGACGCCCGCGCTCGCCGATGGCGTCGCCTATGTCAACAAGGGCCTGGTCGGCGTCGGCCGTATCCCCGCCAGCCAGAAGGACAAGTTCGGCGAGACCTTCGGCTCCGGTTCCGGCATGGCGATCGACGTCAAGGGCTGGGCGCGCGACGGAAACGCCTACAAGGGTTCACTGTGGCTGCTGCCGGATCGCGGCTACAACGTCGTCGGCACCACCGATTACCGCGCCCGTCTCAACACCATTTCGATCGAGCTTGCACCGACCGCTCCGGGCGCGGCGCTCGCCGCCGGCCAGGAACAGTCGGGTGTCAAGGCGACGCTCGCCGACACCTTGCTATTGACCGACGACAAGGGCGCTGACGCGACCGGCCTCGACCCGCTGAACGGCGTCCGCCCGGCAGCCGGCGACATGCCGATCCTGCCGCAGGCCGACAATGGCAAGCTCTCGCTGGACGACGAGGCGATCGTGCGGCTGCCCGACGGCACCATGTTCATCTCCGACGAATACGGCCCGAACATCTATCGTTTCTCGGCCGAAGGCCGCCTGATGTCGGCCACTCAGCCGCCGGCCGCCCTGGTGCCGATGCGCCACGGCAAGCCGAACTTCGCCTCCGACAATCCGGGCCCGGGTGCCGCCGAGCCCGACCCGAAGGATCCCGAGACCGGCCGCCAGAACAACCAGGGCCTGGAAGGCATGTCGCTGACGCCGGACGGCAAGTTCCTGATCGCCGTGCTGCAGTCGGCGCCGCGTCAGGATGGCGGTGATTCCGGTTCGACGCGCCAGAACACCAGGGCGCTGGTCTATGACGCTTCCGACCTCGCCCACCTCAAGCTGGCGCATGAATATGTCGTGCCGCTGCCGGTGTTTAAGGACGCCAAGGACAAGACCAAGGTGGCGGCCCAGAGCGAGATCGTCGCGCTCTCCAACACAAGCTTCCTGATGCTGACGCGCGACAGCGGCAACGGCCAGGGCGTGAAGGGCGAAGAGTCGCTCTACCGCAAGATCAACATCGTCGACCTGTCCGGCGCGACCGACATCGCGGGCGGCCCGTTCGACGCCGCCGACAAACCGGTGGCGCCGAAGGGCGTGCTCGATCCGTCGGTGAGCCCGGCCAAGCTCACGCCGTTCATCGACATCAACGACAAGGCCCAGCTTGGCCGCTTCGGCCTGCACAATGGCAAGCCGAACGACAAGGACAATCTCTCTGAGAAATGGGAGGCGATGTCGCTGGTCAGCGTGCTCGATCCGAAGCTGCCCGACGACTACTTCTTGTTCGTCGCTAACGACAACGATTTCCTGACCCAGGACGGCTTCCAGGTCGGCGCGCCCTACAAGGCCGAGGACGGCGCCGATGTCGACACCATGTTCCTGGTCTACCAGGTGACGCTGCCGAACCTCGCCACGAACTAGCTGCAGACAGAAAGGCGGACGCGCCGGGCGCGTCCGCCTTCAGGCCATTTGCCGATGATCTACTTCAAGATCTCCGCGTCCCTCGGCACGCCGGCATCGATCGGCTCGGCCGTCCTGTTCGACACGGCCGTGAGCTTGCCGGCGGGCGACAGGTTCGGGCGCACGTAGACCTGCGCGACGCCGTTAACACGACTGTAGAGGTCGATGATGTCCTGGTTCATGAAGCGCACGCAGCCGGACGAAGCATTCTTGCCGATGGAATCCCACTCCGGCGTGCCGTGCAGCCGGTACATCGTGTCCTTGCCGTCGCGGAAGAGATAGAGCGCCCGAGCGCCGAGCGGGCTCTGCGGACCGGGCGGCATGCCGTCCTTGTATTTCGCCAGTTCCGGCCGGCGCTGGATCATTTCCGGCGGCGGCGTCCAGACCGGCCACTTCTTTCGCGCCTGAACCACGGCGCTGCCGGTCCATCCGAAACCGGCCTTGCCGAGGCTGACGCCATAGCGGATGGCCTCGCCGCCGTCGCGCACCAGATAGAGGAAATGCTCGGAGGTGTCGACGACGATCGTGCCGGGTTTTTCGCCGGTCGGGTCGGGCACGATCTGGCGCACGAACTTCGGATCGAGCTTGGCCACCGGGATTGCCGGCAGCTGATAGCCCTCGTCGACGCGTGCCGCATACATGCTCTCGGCAGCGCCGAAAGCCGAATCGCTTGGCGGCGGCGGCGCTGCCGCCGGTGGCGCCACGTCGGTGGTGGTGCAGGCCGAAAGAGCCACGGAGGCGGCTCCCAGAGCGGACGCACCGAGAAACGCGCGCCGGTTCAGGCGCTCAGGAAACAGCACAGTATCGGACATGATCCCCCCGGCTATCGATAAGATCTATTAAGGAGTGCGGCCCCACGCACCCGGGATCAATAGCCCATTCCGCACGCTTTGAGAACATGACTGGATAAACGCACGCCAGGGCTTGATGCCGAAAGTGTGAAGCGATTTTCGCGCCAGGCGGAATTTTCCGGCGTCGCATCGATCTCCACAAGCCGGCAAGAACAAGGTGGTTCGCCGGTGCTCGCGGCGATAGACGGTCGGTCAGCGCGATCGACCGCGACGTCCACCTGGGTTGCCGGCATTGATGTGATCGACCAGGGCCCGCAGCTTCGGAGCCATATTCCTTCTGTTTGGGAAATACAGAAAAAAGCCCGGGAATGAGGGCAGATATTGCTCAAGCAAGGAGACGAGCGCGCCGCTCTCGACATAGGGGCGGAAAGTCTCCTCGGTAGCGAAGGTGATACCAGCCCCAGCCAGAGCGCTGCGCAGCATGAGGCGCAAATCATTGGTGGTGATCTGCGGCTCAACCGCGACATTGAAGGAAGTGCCGTTCTCTTCGAATTCCCATCGATAAGGCGCGTTTTCCGGCGAGCGGCGCCAACCAATGCAGCGGTGGCGGACCAGATCGCGGGGATGTTCCGGCATGCCATTCGCCACCAGATATTCGGGAGAAGCGACGACAGCCTCCCTCACTTGCCCACCGACAGGCACGGCGATCATGTCCTGCTCTATGACCTCGCCCAACCGAACCCCGGCATCGAACCCGGCGGCAACGATGTCGAATTCCTCATCCGTTACGGTGACATCGACAATCACGTGCGGATGCGCTTCGGCAAAGGTCGTCAACAAAGGACCGGACAAAAACGGCTCGGCAATCGAGGTGACCGCGATCCTCAGCCTCCCCCTTGGGGATTGGTCACCATCGACACCCTCAAGCGCCTGCACAATATCGGACATGGGCCGACAGAGCGCATCATAAAGCCGCTGTCCCGCCTCGGTCAGGCGCACGGCCCTGGTGGTGCGCGTGACGAGCATCGCACCGAGATCGTCTTCAAACCGTCGTATTCCCTGGCTGACGGCAGAGCGGGTGACCCCTAGACGATCAGCGGCGGCGCGAAAATTGTCCTCCTCGGCCACGGCAAGAAAGAGGGGGAGAAGATTATAGTCCAGTCGCATTGTCAAACATTACTAACCAGCCAGTCGAGCATTCGACAGATACACGCAACATCAATTCTCGTCCAACCTTTTGGTGCCATTCGACAACCAGAAGGAAGATCGACATGAAAGCACTACTTCTAGCAGCCTGTTTGCTGGCCCTGGCCGAGCCAGTCGCGGCCCAACCCTGTCCGCTGGACGGAGGCAACGCCCCGCTTGCCCTTCACAAATCGTGGATCATGGAGGGGTGGGAACGCAATGAAGGCGACCCGACCTTCGTCTTCGCCGAGAAGATGAGCCGCTACTATGATGTGAAGGCACCCCGGGGCGTCTTCTACGACAATTTCGCACCCGGCCCGACACAGCTTTTCGACAACGCCGCTGTCTACGGAGCGAACTGGGAGAACCTCCAGAATGGCGCACGCTCCGTTCGCCACGCGCTCACCGGCGGTGATGATCAGATTGCGGGAGGCGATGTCGCCTCCACGACAATCGGTTTTGTCGGGCAGATCAGCCGCCTCGACGGAGAGGTCGTCGCATTCGACGGGCGCTCGCAGCTCGGTTGGGTCTGCATCGACGGCGCGTGGAAGATCCGTCAGGAGCTGAATTACGCGCGGGTGGTCAAACCGCAGGATATTGCACACTTCTATCCGCAGCAGGCGGAAGGCAAATGAGCATGTCCGATGCCACCCATCCCTACGTCGGCATGTGGGTTACGGCAGATGGCCATATCCGGCATCAACTCCTGCCAACCGGCCGCTATCTCGAGGCGCGCGGCAATCGCGAGCGCGCCTACGAGGGACGTTACGAGATAAATGCGAGCCACATCTACTATTGGGACGACACGGGGTTCACCGCCGACGGCGAGTTCGTTGACGGCATCCTGCACCATGCCGGCATGATCCTCTATCGGCAATAGACGGTGGAGGGGGACCAGGCGTGAATTTCGCGCCCGGCCTTTCCGATACGGCTCACGCAGCCGGCGGGCAGCGTGGCCATCGATCTGGCGGAAATGGATGTATGCGAAACAGGCCTGCGATAGGATCGCGGGCCTGATTCATTTTCGGTGCCCCACCATGGACGAGAAGACACCTGCCCGCCGGCGCACCGGCGACCTCACCAGCGGCCCGATCCCGCGCACGCTGCTGCTGTTCGCCTTGCCGGTGCTCGGCTCCAACGTGCTGCAGTCGCTCAACGGCTCGATCAATGCCGTATGGGTCGGCCGCTTCCTCGGCGAGGCGGCGCTGACCGCGACTTCCAACGCCAATCTGGTGCTGTTCCTGATCCTCGGCACGGTGTTCGGCATCGGCATGGCCGCCACCATCCTGGTCGCGCAGTCGGTCGGCGCCCGCGACCTGCCGGAGGCGCGGCGCATCGTCGGCACCAGCGCCACCTTCTTCTTCCTCGTCTCGGTGGTGTTCGCCGTCTACGGCTGGATCTGGGTCGACGCCATCCTCAACACGCTGGGCACGCCGGCCGACGCGCTGCCGCTGGCACGCTCCTACCTGCGCATCATCTTCGTCGCCGTGCCGATGATGAACCTGTTGTCCTTCGTCATGACGGTGCTGCGCGGTGCCGGCGATTCGCGCACGCCGTTCGTCTTCATGGCGCTGGCGGTCGTCCTCGACATCGTGCTCAACCCGCTGCTGATCCGCGGCCTCGGGCCGTTCCCGGAGCTCGGCATCGCCGGATCCGCCACCGCCACGCTGATCGGCCAGACGGTGAGCGTGATCGCCATCCTGATCGTGCTCTATGCCCGCAAGCATCCGCTGAGGCTCGCCGGCGCCAACCTCGCCCTGCTGCGGCCCGATCCGGCGCTGCTCAGGATCGTCGTCTTCAAGGGCGTGCCGATGGGCCTGCAGATGATCGTGATTTCCGCCGCGGCGCTGACGGTCATGGGCATCGTCAATTCCTACGGTTCTCAGGTCGCCGCCGCCTACGGCATCGCCGCGCAGCTCTGGACCTATATCCAGATGCCGGCGCTCGCCATCGGCGCCGCCGTCTCCTCGATGGCGGCGCAGAATGTCGGCGCCGGGCGCTGGGATCGCATCGGCAAGGTCGCGGCTTCGGGCGTCGGCTTCAACCTGGTGCTGACCGGCGCGCTGGTCTTCCTGCTGTTTTTCTTCGACCGTTCGATCCTCAGCCTGTTCCTCAGCACCGACAGCGCGGCCATAGACATCGCCGCCCACATCAACAATGTCGCGTCCTGGTCGTTCATCCTGTTCGGCGTCACCATCGTGCTGTTCGCCACAGTGCGCGCAACCGGCGCGGTGATGCCGCCGCTGATCATCCTGGTGATCTCGGTGCTGATCGTGCGCTCCGGCTTTGCCTATTTCTTCCGGAGCGTGATCGGCGAGGAGGCGCTCTGGTGGAGCTTTCCGGCCGGCTCGATCACTTCACTGGCGCTGGCCGCCGCCTACTACCGTTTCGGCGGCTGGCGCACCCTGCACATGATCGAGGGCAGGCCGGCCGCCGGCGAACCGCCGGACACTGGTCTCGGCGTGCCGCGCCAGCGCGCGAACATGGCGCCCGAGACGCCGGACGGCTGAACCCTAGCGCGCGTATTTCGCGCCGAACCCCAGCGCCACCAGCGCAAAGACCGTGATCATCCCGGCAAAGGCCAGGCTTGCTGCCGTCGCGCTCGTCCAGTTCGACAGGATGCCGATGCCGATGACCGGCAGCGCGTTGCCGCAGAAGCAGCAGATGAAGAAGGCCGACACAACTTCGGCGCGCCGGTCGTCCGGCGCGATCTGGTTCACCACCTGCAGGCCGCCGCGATAGCCGAGCGCCGCCGCCACGCCGCACAAGCCGGTTGCGGCGATCATGATTGCCATGGACGCATAGACTTGCGCGGCAACGACCAGCGCCACGGTTGGGGTCATCAGCGCCAGCGCCGCCAGCATGGTGATGCGGCTGGACAGTCGCACCGTCAGCAGGATGGTCGCGGCCGCCACCATCGACAGCTCGAAGAACAGCGCGCCGGCCTCGGCATGATTCGTGACCTGCAACTGCTGCGCCAGAATGCTTGGCGCCAGCGCCGCGTAGAAGCCGACCAGCGCCATGGCGCCGAAGCCAGTCACCGCCGGCGCCACGAAGGCCGCGCGGATGTCGGCGGGCACCGACAGCCGTGGCCACATCGAGACGTCCGAGAGCCGCCCTGGCCGCGACACGGTTTCCTGGGTGCGCCAGATCAAGAGCGTGACCAGGGCAAGCAGCGCCAGATAGAGCGCGAATGTCAGCCTGAGTGGCCAGGGCGCGTATTCGGCAAGCATCCCCGACACCAGCGCGCCGAGGCCGAGGCCGACGAAATTGGTGCTGGTGGCGATGGTTGCGGCGCGCGATCTGTCCTCGCTGTCGAGCAGCTCGGCGAGCCAGGCGGTGCCTGTTCCCGCGCCGACGCCGATGCCAAGAC
>NZ_RZOT01000232.1:0-8834 GCF_003999085.1 Mesorhizobium sp. M4A.F.Ca.ET.090.04.2.1 | reverse complement strand
CTGTCAAGCGCGGCGCGCGCCGCCGCCTCGCCCAGCGAGGCGGTCGTCTCGTCGTCGGCCGCGACATGGCGCTGGCGAATGCCGGTACGCTGGACGATCCACTCGTCGGAGGTCTCGACCATGCCTTCGAAATCGGCATTCTTCATGATGCGGCGGGGCAGCGCGGCGCCCGAGCCGCGCACGACTGATCTGATCAAAGCTCTTTCCTATTCCTTTGCGCCGACAACGACGTCGGATTTCCTGTTTGCCTGGGCATGCGGATTGCGCGCATGGAACAGATCGAGATCGGCCTCGATGCGGTCAAGCAGATTATTGCGCACCATGTCGTAGCCAAGCTCGATCGCCGCCGCGAAGCCGTCCGAATCGGCGCCACCATGGCTTTTCACCACGATGCCGTTGAGGCCGAGGAAGACACCGCCATTGGAGCGCCCGACATCCATCTTCTCGCGCAGCCGGTCAAAGGCCCCCTTGGCGAAAACATAGCCGATCCTGGCCATCAGCGTGCGGCTCATGGCGGCGCGCAGGTAGCCGCCGATCTGTCTTGCGGTGCCCTCGGCGGTCTTGAGCGCGATGTTGCCGGCAAAGCCCTCGGTGACGACGACGTCGACCGTGCCCCTGCCGATGTCGTCGCCCTCGACGAAGCCGCGATAGTTCATCGAGGCCATGTTGGCCTCGCGCAGCATGCGCCCGGCCTCCTTGACCTCTTCCTGGCCCTTGATCTCCTCGACGCCGACATTGAGCAGACCGACGCTCGGGCGCTCGATGCCGAACACCGAACGCGCCATGCCGGTGCCCAGGATGGCGAAATCAATGAGTTGGTGCGCATCCGCGCCGATGGTGGCGCCTACGTCCAGCACCACGCTTTCGCCGCGCGTCGTCGGCCAGATCGCCGCGATCGCCGGACGGTCGATGGTGGCCATAGTGCGCAGGCAGAATTTCGACATCGCCATCAGCGCGCCGGTGTTTCCGGCCGAAATGCAGGCCTGTGCGGTGCCGGACTTCACCGCTTCGACCGCCTTCCACATCGACGACTTCCAGCGGCCATGGCGCAGCGCCTGGCTCGGCTTATCGTCCATGCGGACAGCGATCTCGCAATGCACGAATTCGCTCGCCTCGGCGAGCTTCGGAAACTTGGCAAGCTCGGGGCGCACAGCCTCCTCGCGGCCGTAGATGATGAAGCGGATATCGGGACGGCGAATGGCGACCGTCATGAGCGCCGGGATGACCACGCCTGGCCCGTGATCGCCGCCCATGGCATCGATGGAAATCCTGATCACGCGGTATTCATCTCACGGTTTGCCTGACCGGCGGAGTTGGTCAGGTTCGGGGGCTCGCGAAGGTTCGGCGAAAATAACGGTTTTGGGCTGCCGCACAACCAGCTTTTCTAATATCGGGTCCGGTTTCAGGATTTTCCAAGCAGGGACCGGAGCTTTTGCTGGAATTCGCTTTCCTCGGTCTCGCCGTCGCCCGAGACCTCCAGCGACGCTCCGGCCTTGCGCGGATACGGATCGATCGCCAGGCCAAAAAACTGCTCGGCAAGCGCGCCGACATCGATGGTGTCGCCGGAAAACGTCTCCGGGCTATCGGGTCCGTCGGCGTCGAGCACGATCTCGCCGCCACCTTCGAAACCCTGCCGCCCGAGCTTGGACTGTTCCGGCAGGAACAGCGCCTCGACCGGCTCGTCAATGTGCGCTGCGACCGGGTCCAGGGTAACGATGCAGGCCTGCGTGATGTCGGCCTCGACACGGCCGCTGACCTTGACGCCATTGCGCTTCCACTGCGTCACCAGAAGCTCGGCGCGATACCGCTCGACCGAAAGCAGTTCGTGCTCGGTGGCGAGCGCAGTGCGCTGCCGTTCGTCGGCCTCGATCGTCACTGGCAGCCCCTTTTGCGGCAGGCGGGCGACATTGGCGACGAAGGATACCGGGCTTTGCGGGTCGACATGTTTCATCTTCGCCTCCTCAGCCGGCCGCCGGAAACGTCACCGCGCCGGATGCGATCGATTCGGCCGGCTGGGCCGCAAGATGGCGGGCGGCACCCGCGACATAGGCGGCCAGCAGCGGCGCCTGCGGCCAGTCGGCGGCCTCGGGCAGGATATTGCGGGCAAGGGCGGCGGCGAGCGCGTCGCGGTCGTCGCGATCCAGCGCATCGTCATAAGCGGCTGTGCGGCCATAGAACATCTTGGCCAGCTTCTTCATGCGCTTCGGCACGCCGACGTCACTGATGCCCAGTTCCCGCAACGAATGTTCGACATCCAGGAAGAACTCGTCGATCAGCACCTGAGCGACCTCCGTCGCGGCCCCGTTTTCGCCGCGCAGCCGGTGCTGGAACAGGAACATGTGCAGCGACAGCATCTCGAAACGACCCAGCGGCGTATCCGGTACATTCCAGTCGGAATAAAACACGGTTTGCCGCGCCGCCGCCACGATTTGTGCGTAAAGCGCCTCGGTGATAGCGCGGTTGGCATGGCGTTCGCGGCCAAAAAGGCGTTGGAACATTGAGGGTGGTCTCCCGGGGACCTTTTGTTGAATTGGCCTTGTTGCATCGGCAGGCAAGCTGGTTTACCGGTTTTGCCGCCCAGCGCAAGTTGCGGGGATGTGATGGAGAATTGTTGTTGGGTGCGCTGAAATTCAAGTCGCTTTTTACGCCTGTTTCGGCGGGCGCGGCCTCTCTGCTGGTGGCGGTATCCGCGCTTTCGGCCTGCAATTCGTCCAAGATGATGGGTGACCTCAACCCCAGCGAGACGCTGACGCAGGGTTACGTCATCGACCAGCAGGCAATCGACTCGGTGCCGGTCGGGTCGAGCCGTGAGCAGGTTCTGCTGGCGCTTGGTACCCCGTCGACGACGGCGACCTTCGACAACGAGGCCTTCTACTACATCTCGCAGACGCGCAAGCGCTATGTCGCCTTCGACAAGCCGCATCTGGTCGACCAGAAAGTGCTGGCGGTCTATTTCGGCGCCGACGGCCGCGTCACCCAGATCGCCAATTACGGGCTGAAGGACGGCAAGATCTTCGACTTCATCTCGCGCACCACGCCGACCGGCGGCAAGGACCAGAACTTCCTCAGCCAGATCATCAACGGCGCCAGCAAGCTGGCGCCCGGCCTGCCCGGCGGCGGCAACGGCATGTGATCGACGGCCGGCTCGCTTTTCGCACGCGGGCAACACAGCATCAGGCAGCCAGGGACCCGCCGGATCGCTCCGGCGGGTCTTTGCTTGGTACTGACCGGTCGTTGCGGCTCAGGGAGGCCGGCTTTCCTCCAAGAGCAAAAGCAAAGCCACCGAATGTCCCGATGATCCTTTATTGATCATGGGGCGGGCGCAACTTCTGCGTTAGCCGTTTATCCACCACAAAACGCAATGGCGCTTGGGTTTCATCTGCCTATAATTTTTGATCCGCAAGATCAGCCGGATCGGAGGGTCAGATGAGCCGCATCGTCATGTACGACCAGATCGGCGCCCGCAAACCGGTCCAGAGCTTCGTCCTGGACTGGAAGGACGGCGTGCCGTGCACGCTCCGGCAGATCATCGCCGAACGCGTGCTGCTGGAGCATGACAGGTTGCACGCCTCGCGCAACGACGCAGCGATAGAGACGCTGCTCTATGCGCCAAACACCGGACCGCTCAAGAAGACGAACCCGGACTTGGCGGTGGCGGCGGCGATCGAGGCCTTCTCGCGCAACGCCTTCATGGTCGTCGTCGGCGGCAAGCAAATGATTGCGCTGGACGATGTGGCCGTCATTTCAGCGCGCACGGACGTCGTCTTCATAAAGCTTTTGCGGCTCAAGGGGGGTTGAGTGGATGGGCAATGGAAGGTTGTTTTCGGGTCTCAGGGCAGCGGCCGCTGCATTCGGCAAGGTCGTCGCCGGCGCCCCGCGTGCGAACGAGCCGGCGCCGCTCGCCGACATAAATAGGATGGTCGAGCGCCTCCATCGCGCCCATGCCGACCGGGAGCGGAGCGAGGCGGAGACATTGGCGCGGGATATCGAGCTGGCCTCATCCGCCGGCGGCTCGCGTCCGATGATGGCCGAACTCGTAGCCCTCATCCGTGCCTATGACACCGCGAACTCGGAGCAGGACCGCAAGGATATCGCGAGCCGCCTGCGCGCTTTGTCAGCGGAACAGCGCGGCGGATTGTTCGATGCCATCGACTTCCTGCGGGCACGCTTCGGCTGGGGTCCTGAGGTGGCCGTCTATGTGCGCAGCCGGGAGGGCAAGACCCCGCCCAAATTCGCGCGCTTCTGCGAGAGCTTGAGCCGGGATCTCCTGCGCAGCGGCTTCCAGACGAACGCGCCGAGAACCGCCACCGCGCTTCGGCTGCTCGCGAACGACCAGGCCGGCATGCACCTCAAGGGCACGATCGGCTGGTCGGGCGGATTGCCCAAGCTCGGCATCGTCCGCGAGATCGAGCGCGCGGTGAAAAACGGACAGGCGCTCGGCGCCGAAGACCGGGCCAACGCCGCCAGGCTCATCGCGCTGGTTTGCGATACGCAGTACTACAAAAACAGGACCGGACCGGAAAAGACCGATCCACCACTGATCGTTTCGCTGAAGGCGCTTGCCGGGGCCGGCCAGCAGGACAGTTTCTTTGCGCGCATGCGGGCCAATCCGCCGGCAAAACTTCCCCACCTGCGCTACACGCCGCCGCCGTCCGACAAGGCGGAATTTTGGGACGACGTGCTGACGGAACTGGCGCCGATGTTCGAGGACATCCGCGCCTACGCCGGCGACAGGACGGTGCATAACTGGCTGACCGACCGACAGGCGTTCGCCGCCCGTTTCGGCTCCGGCGATGGCAGTGCCGCCTTCAGGTTCGGCTGGTGGGCGCGCGACACCAAGGGCGAGGAAGGTTTTCACAAGGACTACAACAACCATCTCAGTCGCATGCTGAGCGAGGAAAAACCCGAATGGCGACAGCTCGCGACCGCCGCGCAAATGGCGATGCTGCGCGCCGTGGGGCCGAGCTTCGATCGGGGTTGGCCGCAGGACTTCACGAGGGCCGGCACGCGGGTCGAAGCGTTCGAATTCGGCGGCGGGGACCCTGACGGCAGCCTGCTCAACCATCTGGTTGCCGCGGGCGATGGCGCGCCGGGGACGACCTGGCTGAAGGATTGCGAACGCAAGATCGCAGCCCTTGGGCACGACGCGGTGGCCGACGGTTTCAGGCAGTGGCTCAAACCGCTCTGCGAACCGGCGCTGCCGGAGATCGAGCGCGACGTCTATATCGGCCTCGAAGCCTACAGCCTGGTGTTCAGCCCGCAGAATGCATCGGTGTTTCCGACACCGCTGCCGGAACGGGAGTCGGCGGGTTACGAGGCGGCGGTGCGGCAGTCCGCGCTGAAGGCGATCTGCGCGATACCGGGCCTGCTGTTCCAGCGTGCGGCCGGGGACTATGTACCCTGGCAATTTGATCTTGGCCGACTGCACGGCGAATTGTCGCCCGACAATGTCGCGGTAGCACGCGGCATTGGCTTGGCCCTGTCCCGCCTGCCGGCCGACAAGGCGCTCCCGCTGCTGGAATCGCTGGCAGGCGCGACGCTGATCAAGACAGGGCATCACGGACGTACCGTGCGTTCGCAAAAGACAGGGGCGGCCTGCGTCTGGTCGCTCGGCCAGCTGGGCACCGCGGACGCGGCCTATGCGCTTGGGCGCCTTCGCCGCAGGATCGACGACAAAGTGGTGATCAAGTCGATCGACAAGGCGCTGGAAGCGGCGGGCAGCAAGCTCGGCCTGTCGGGCGACGACATGCAGGAAATCGCCATGGCCGAGTACGGCATCGGCGATGGCGGGCTTCGTGTCGAGGAACTGGGCGGCGTTCGCGTCGAGTTGCGCGTTGTCTCGTCGGCCAAGGCCGAGTTGCGCAGCATCGACGCCAAGGGTAAGTCGAGCCGCGGCATCGCCAAGGATTTCAAGGCGGCACCCGGCGGTAGCGAAATGGCGGGCGAGTTGGAAGATGCGGCGAAGGACATCGCGCTGATTCTGCCGGAAGCGCGGCGCCGCATCGAGAGCGCCTGGCGCGACGGCCGCCACTGGAATTACCAGGGCTGGCAGGACCGGCTGATCGGCAATGGCCTGCTGCGCACGCTTTCCGAGCGCCTGATCTGGCGTTTTGCGGGTCCCAAGGGCGAGGCGTTCGTCGCCATGCCGCGCGAAGGCGAGCTTGTCGATCATGCCGGCGTTCGCTGCCCGGTTCCAGGACCGGACTGGACGGTCCACCTTTGGCATCCGCTGGACAGCCCGGCCACGACCGTCGCGGCCTGGCGCGAGAGCCTCGCCAGGCAGACGATCCAGCAGCCCTTCATCCAGGCCTGGCGGCCGGTCTACGTCGTCACCGACGCCGAGCTTGCCACACGCAGCTACTCCAACCGCTTCGCCGCGCACATATTGGAGCAGGCTCCAGTTATGGCCATCCTGAAGAAGCGCGGCTGGACGGCGTACAATCGCAGCATGCACGGCAACAATGCCGAGCATGAACGGGTGCGGCTCACCTTGCCGTATCATGGTGTCGCCGCCGAGTTCTGGGTCGCCGGCATCGGCACGCGCGTGCAGGACATCGAGGCGGCCGAGCGCGGCGCCGCGCTCTACGCCTTCATCGCCACGGATCGGGTGGCCTTCTTCGCGCTCGACCCCAAGACCGGGCAGCCGGGCGAAATTCCCCTACCCGTCGATGCGGTCCCTCCCCGCGCGTTCTGCGAGGCGATGTACGACATCGACAGCGTGATCGGCCGCACCTCGATCGGCAACGACCGCCACTGGCAGGATCGCGGCAGCAACGCGCGCCACCCGCTGTCTGAGCGGCCTGAATTCCTCGACTACCGCGAGCGCTATTCGGCAGGACAGGCCAGCGGCCTGGCAAAGGGCCGACGCGATTTCATCGCCACCATCCTGCCCGGCCTCGCGATTGCCAACCAGTGCACGGTCACGGACGAGTTCCTGATCGTTGACGGCAAGCGCAAGACCTACAGGATCAACTTCGCATCCGGACACATCAGGATGGCGCCCAACGACCGCTATCTCTGCATCGTGCCGTCAAACGAGGCGGCCGGGCCGAGGCCGGCCTATGTGCCGTTCGAGGGCGACGACATCCTGTCAGTCATCCTGTCGAAGGCGATGATGCTGGCCAATGACGACAAGATAACCGACGGCTCGATCCTGCGTCAGATCGCTTGAACCGCGGCGGGAAATGAAAAAACCCGCGGGATCACTCCTGCGGGTTTTTCGACGAACAGCTTGAGCCTCAGCCGTGCGCGAGCACGGCCAAGAGCAGCAGGGCGACGATGTTGGTGATCTTGATCGCCGGGTTGACCGCCGGGCCGGCGGTGTCCTTGTAGGGATCCCCGACCGTGTCGCCGGTGACGGAGGCCTTGTGCGCCTCGGAGCCCTTCAAGTGCTTGGCGCCGTTCTTGTCGGTGAAGCCGTCCTCGAATGACTTCTTGGCGTTGTCCCAGGCGCCACCGCCCGAGGTCATCGAGATGGCGACGAACAGGCCGTTGACGATCACGCCGAGCAGCGAGGCGCCGAGCGCGGCGAAAGCCGAGGCCTTCGAACCCGAGATCAGCAACACGCCGAAATAGACGACCAGCGGCGCCAGCACCGGCAGCAACGAGGGGATAATCATCTCCCGGATCGCCGCCTTGGTCAAAAGATCGACGGCGCGGGCGTAGTTCGGCTTCGAGGTGCCGGCCATGATGCCCTTGTCCTCGCGGAACTGCTTGCGCACCTCCTCGACGATCGAGCCCGCCGCGCGGCCGACGGCCGTCATGGCGATGCCGCCGAACAAATACGGGATCAGGCCGCCGAAGATCAGGCCGGCGACGACATAGGGATTGGAAAGGTCGAAGGAAACCTCGCCCATGCCCTGGAAGTAAGGGAACTTGTCGCCATTGGCGGCAAAGAACTTCAGGTCGTTCGAATAGGCGGCGAACAGCACCAGCGCGCCGAGGCCCGCCGAACCAATGGCGTAGCCTTTGGTCACCGCCTTGGTGGTGTTGCCGACGGCGTCGAGCGCGTCGGTGGATTGGCGCACTTCCTTGGGCAAGCCGGCCATCTCGGCAATGCCGCCGGCATTGTCGGTGACCGGGCCGAAGGCGTCGAGCGCGACGATCATGCCGGCGAGGCCGAGCATGGTGGTGACGGCGATCGCCGTGCCGAAGGGGCCGCCGAGCTGGTAGGTCGCGATAATGCCGCCGACGATGACGATAGCCGGCAACGCCGTCGATTCCAGCGAGACCGCGAGGCCCTGGATGACGTTGGTGCCGTGGCCGGTCACCGACGCCTGGGCGATGGAGTTGACCGGGCGCTTGTTGGTGCCGGTGTAGTACTCGGTGATCACCACGATGAGCCCGGTCACCAGGAGGCCGATCAGGCCGCAGATGAACAGGTTCTTGCCGGTGATGGCGATGCCGGCGACGGTGCCGATATCACCCCAGCCGATGGTCAGCGATGTCGCGGCGCCAAGGCCGACGATCGACAGCAGGCCAGTGACGATCAGGCCCTTGTAGAGCGCGCCCATGATCGAGCCGTTGGAGCCGAGCTTGACGAAGAATGTGCCGACAATCGAGGTCAGGATGCAGGCGCCGCAGATAGCCAGCGGATAGAGCATGGCGGTGCCGAGCACCGCGGTGCCGCCGAAGAAGATGGCGGCGAGAACCATGGTGGCGACGACGGTGACGGCATAGGTCTCGAACAAGTCGGCGGCCATGCCGGCGCAGTCGCCGACATTGTCGCCGACATTGTCGGCGATGGTGGCGGGGTTGCGCGGATCGTCCTCGGGAATGCCGGCTTCGACCTTGCCGACGAGATCGCCGACAACGTCGGCGCCCTTGGTGAAGAT
>NZ_RZOT01000231.1:0-8836 GCF_003999085.1 Mesorhizobium sp. M4A.F.Ca.ET.090.04.2.1 | reverse complement strand
CTGCAGATGATGGCGGCGACCGTCGGCGCCTTCGCTGCTCTGGCGGCGACACTTGCGCTCGGCAGCCGCGCCGCCTACGCGCCGGAGCGGCTGCTGCTCGCCGGCGTCGCGCTGACCGCTCTGTTCGATGCGCTGATCCTGGTGCTGACCGCAACCGGCGACCCGCGCGCCATGCTGCTGCTCAATTGGCTGACCGGCTCGACCTACGGCGTCGATGCGGACTCGGCGCTGCTCACTGCGGCCGCCGCGCTTTGCCTGTTCCTCGTGGCTCCCCTCTTCATCCGCTGGCTGGACATGCTGCCGCTCGGCGCCGCCGCGGTGATGGCGCTTGGCCTCGACGTGCGAAAAGTCCGGTTCGCCGTCCTGCTGATGGTCGCCGCGCTCACCGCCGCCTCGACCCTGATCGTCGGTCCGCTGACCTTCATCGGCCTGATGGCGCCGCATCTCGCCCGCCGCCTCGGCCTTTCGCGCGCGCTGCCGCAGGCGGTGGGCGCCGTGCTCCTCGGCGCGCTGATCATGGTCGCCGCCGACTGGATCGGCCGCACCGCGATCTTGCCGCGCCAGATTCCGGCCGGTCTCGTCGCCACGCTGATCAGCGGCCCGGTGCTGATGGGGCTGCTTCGCCGCCGCTGATCTTGCCCCAGTGGAGATAGAAATGTCCGCCCTGCCGACGGCGTCCCCCGCCCCGATCGCCGACACCACTGTTCACGATTTTGTTCCAAGAGGCAGCGCTGCTGGAGCGAAGCTGCGCCAAAATTGGCCCGTGCACCAAGAGTGGTTGTCTTTGGCGCGCGCCGAATGGCAGGCATTTCATCGCGCCCAATCCAGACGCATATAAGCTGGTACCCCCCGACACTTTGGCTCGCGCTCTTGGCCTGCTGGAAAAGGTGTCGGCGCTTCCCGGTCGCGGCGCGGATGAGGCTGCGGCGGAGTAAAGCCCGATACATCCGGTGGAACGGGACAGGGCCGGCGCGCTAAAAGCCCTTGCCTCGCAGCCAATTCCACCCACGGCCTTTACGGGTTTCGAGGTCGGTCCAATAATAGGCCGCAGCCAGAATAGCCGGAACAACAAGCCCGACAATCACGACTGCCAAAACAAACCAACTCATGGCCTAGGCTCCTGCCGCTCGCGGTAGAGCATCCAGAGCGGCAGGGTTATGATGGCGAAAGTGATCACGGCCAACTCAACCCAGTAAGTAAATGGGTCAAGAGCTCGCTCTACGGGGTGATCCTTGAGAGGAATCCTGCCCGTCCAAAAGGATTGGGCAACCAACCAGACTAGAGCAAGCTCCGTAGCGACCATAACGGCTCGCATCATATACTTATTGGGTTTCATGGGCTTTTCACATAACAGCGCACCCCGGATTCAGGCAACGGGTCTGTCAAATATACAATCGCCATTGGGAAGACCGCGCCATCGATCCTTTTTCTGGAGGCCTTCGAAACAGCCAGACCCGAGGGGCTGGAGGCGCAAGTGATCCTGTCGGCCGGCGAATACGAGACGGAAAAGCTGGCGCCGTTCCAGGTCGGCGCCGAGGATGAGCAGAAGCGCCTGGAGCACAAGCAGGTGACGCGCACCGACGAATTCGCCCGCCTGATGGCCGAGCGGCTGGACGCCATCTCCCGCATCAGCGCCAGCTTCGAGCTGCCGGCGAGAACCACATGTCGATCCTGCCGGTGACGGTCAACCGCGCCGTGCAGGCAGCGTTTGCGGTGAGGTAGGCCGGTCTTTGCCGTATACCTGTCGGGCAGAAAGATCGACGTGTTGCGACGTCACTTCGCCGGAGGCGCGCTCAATCGCCGGTAGGGCACGCCGTCGAACACCGCCGTCACGAAGTCGGTGACGGACATCTTGCGCTTGCGCCCGTCGCTGCAGGCATAGACCGGCCAGCCATCGTCGCTGCATTCGCTGGCCAGGCAGATCTGGGCAAGGCAGTTCCCGGCGGTCAGCCGGAAGCCGCCCTTGCCGGCGAAGCCCTGCAGCAGGCTGCCGTCCGCCGAGCGCCATGTCCGTTGGCTGAATTCGGTCCGCAACAGCCGCGGCTCAAGAGGAACCGCGAGGCCGGTTTGGCCGGGACGTGTTCCGAGTTGCAGGCGGAAGCGCGCCATTGCGGTCGTGTAGGCAGTGACGGTGTCCGATTCCCGCGCATAGGCTGTCGCGAGACTGGCGTGGTCAAGCAGATGAGACGCGCGCTCGCCTGCCTCTAACGGCGTCATCAAGGCAACGATGGCAACAAGGGCGAAGCAAGCTCGCGGCATCAGACATTCCAGCAGCCATATCGATCCGGCGTGCCGGTTTGCCCCCCGGTTCGCCTGCGGCAGCATCCCGCCAATCGGCGTCTGGCGCAAGGCGCCCGGTAGTGGTATTGTGAGGAAAAAATGGTGCCCAGAGGCGGATTCGAACCACCGACACGCGGATTTTCAGTCCGCTGCTCTACCAACTGAGCTATCTGGGCCTCGCCGGCAAACGAGATTTCGCAGGCCGGATTTCTTGAAGACGCCGCCGGCGCCCCTAGAAAGCGCGTGGGTTATAGCACGGGAATTCAGCCTGTCCAGCGCCTAAGCACGGATTTCAGCCGGGAAAAGAAAACCACCGAAAGACGGCGGCAAAACAGCTGATATCGTGCGCTTACGGCTCGTCCTTGGGCGCCGGGTTTTGCTCCGGCCCTTCGCCTTCTTCCTCTGCGTTGCGCCCGGGGATGACGTAGGCGCCCTTCAGCCAGCGATTGAGGTCGATGTCCTTGCAGCGCGCCGAGCAGAACGGATAGTGCTCGCGCACCGATGCCTTGCCGCATTCGGGGCAGGGGCGCCGGGGGCGCAGCGGCGTGACCTTGTCGTCCAGGCTCATGGGCGCGCGGTGAGCCAGCTCGCATGCACCTTGAAGCCCTCGCCGGCAAGCAGGGCCGTCGTCTCGTAGAGCGGCAGGCCGACGACGTTGGTGTAGGAGCCGACCAGCTTGACGACGAAGGAGCCGGCGAGGCCTTGCACGGCATAGCCGCCGGCCTTGCCGCGCCATTCGCCGGAGGCGACATAGGCGTCGATCTCCTCGCGCGGCAGCCGCTTGAAGCGCACCCGGGTCTCGACCAGCTTCTGGCGCAGTTTGCCGCCCGGCGTGATCAGGCAGATGCCGGAATAGACCCGGTGCGAACGGCCGGAGAGCAGGCCGAGGCAGTTGGCGGCGTCGTCGATCGTCTCGGCCTTGGGCAGGATGCGGCGGCCGACCGCCACCACCGTGTCGGCGGCGAGAACGAAGCCCGGCGCATAGTCGTCCTCGCTCTTCAGCGAGGCGAACGCCTTCTCGGCCTTGTCCTTGGAAAGCCGCTTGGCCAGCGAGCGCGGATGCTCGGCGCGCAGCGGCGTCTCGTCGACATCGGCCGGCAGCACGCGGTCCGGCTCGATGCCGGCCTGCTGCAGCAGCTCGATGCGGCGCGGCGAACCCGAGGCAAGCACGAGCTTCTGCAGGATGCTCATCTGGGGTCGCGCCGGGCTGTTACTTGAAACGGTAGGTGATGCGGCCCTTGGTCAGGTCGTAGGGCGTCATCTCGACCAGGACCTTGTCGCCGGTCAGCACGCGGATACGGTTCTTGCGCATGCGGCCGGCCGTGTGGGCGATGATCTCGTGTTCGTTTTCGAGCTTCACCCGGAACATCGCGTTGGGCAGCAGTTCCGTGACCACACCCGGAAACTCGAGGACTTCTTCCTTCGGCATTCGATACCTTTGCTTGGATTTCGGTTCCGGCGCCTAGAGCATGATGCCGAAAAGTGTCAAGCGGTTTTCGGACGACATCATGCTCTACTTCTTTGATCCGGAGTCGGATGATTTCCGGCCGAACCGACCGGAAATCATCCGACTCCGGCCGGAATTTCGGCGGAACCTATATGATAATCGTCCGCTTGTGAACACGCTTAATCCAAGGCGCTTTTTGCCTCGGATGCGGGAAAACGTCTGGCGATGCGCGCCTTCAGGCGCTCGCGCACATCGCGATAGGCGGCCATGATGTGCTCGCGCGTGCCGCCGGCATCCGTCGGGTCCGGCATCGGCCAGTATTCGACCTCGACGGCGAGCGAGCGGGTGAGCTCGAGCGCCGCGTGGTGCGCCTCCGGCGCCAGCGTGACGATCAGGTCGAAATAGTCGTCCTCCAGCTCGTCCATGGTCCTCGGCTGGCGCTCACCGAGCGACAGCGTGTCCTCGGTCAACACCGCGTCGACGAACGGGTCGCGTTCGCCCGCGCGCACGCCGGCCGAGGCGACGAAGATGGCCGAGGGCAGCATGCGCCGCGCCAGCGCCTCGGCCATCGGCGAACGCACGGCGTTCATGCCGCACAGAAAGAGGACCGAATGCGGCAGCGAGGCCAGGGCCTAGCCTCGCCAGTGCAGCACGCAGACCAGCGTGAACAGCCGGCGCGCCGTGTCGAAATCGATGTCGATCTTGCCGGCAAGCCGGTCCATCAGAGTTTGCGAACCCTCATTGTGCAGGCCGCGCCGGCCCATGTCGATCGCCTCGATATGGCTCGGCGTCGACGAGCGGATGGCGTCGTAATAGCTTTCGCAGATCAGGTAATAGTCCTTGACGATGCGCCGCAGCGGCGTCAGCGACAGGATGTGCGTGACGACGGCCGCGCCATCCTCGCGCGCCACGGCGAAGACCAGCCGGGAATCGACCAGCGACAGCTTCAGCCTGTACGGTCCGGCTCCGTCGTCATTGACCGGCTGGAAACTGTTTTCCTCGATCAGGTCGAAGATCGCCACCGCCCGCTCGTGCTCGACATCGGGCGTCGAACGGCCGATCGATTCGTCGAGCTCGACATCGATCAGCCTGGCGCGGGTTTGGTCGTAGTCGGACATCGCTACATGTTCAACCTGATCGCGACGGAACGGCCATGCGCATCAAGCCCTTCCGCCCTGGCGAGCGCGATCGCCGCCGGCGCCAGCGTGCGCAGCTGCTCCGGCCCGAGCTTGAGGATCGAGGTGCGCTTGACGAAATCGAGCACCGAAAGCCCCGATGAGAAGCGCGCCGAGCGCGCGGTCGGCAGCACGTGGTTTGAGCCGCCGACATAGTCGCCGATGACCTCGGGCGTGTGGCGGCCAAGGAAGACGGCGCCGGCATTGCGCATCCTGGCAAGGAAGGCCTCGGCGTCGTCGATGGCAAGTTCCACATGTTCGGCGGCGATGCGGTCGACCAGCGGCAGCGAGGCTTCGATCGTCGGCACCAGGATGACGGCGCCGAAATCGCGCCAGCTTGCAGCGGCGGTCTCGGCGCGTGGCAGGTTCTGCAACTGGCGCTGGACGGCTTCCTCCACCGCCTTGCCGAAGGCGGGGTCGTCGGTGATCAGAATCGATTGCGCCGACACGTCATGCTCGGCCTGGGCCAAAAGGTCGGCGGCGATCCACTCGGGGTCGTTGCTGCCGTCGGCCACCACCAGCACTTCCGACGGTCCGGCGATCATGTCGATGCCGACCGTGCCGAACACCTGGCGCTTGGCCGCCGCGACATAGGCGTTGCCGGGCCCGACGATCTTGGCGACCGGCCTTATCGTGTCCGTGCCATAGGCAAGGGCGGCGATCGCCTGCGCGCCGCCGACGCGGTAGACCTCGGAGACGCCGGCGATATCGGCCGCCACCAGCACCAGCGGGTTGATGACGCCGCCCGGCGCCGGCACCACGATGACGATGCGCTCGACGCCGGCAACCTTGGCCGGCACCGCGTTCATCAGCACCGAGCTCGGATAGCTTGCGGTACCGCCCGGCACGTAGAGCCCGACAGCCTCGATCGCCGTCCAGCGCGAGCCGAGCTCGACGCCGGCGGCGTCCGTGTAGCGGTCGTCCTTCGGCTTCTGCCGCTCGTGATGCGAGCGGATGCGGTCGCGGGCGAAGCGCAGCGCCTCGACCGTTTGCGGATCGGCCTCGGCATAGGCCTTGGCGATGTCATCCTTGGAGACGGCGACGCCAAGCTTGGCGAGGTCGGCCTTGTCGAACTTCAGCGTATAGTCGATGAGGGCCTTGTCGCCCTCGGCGCGCACGCACTGGACGATCTCGCGCACCGCGGCGTCGACATCGGCCGACACCTCCCGCTTGGTCGTCAGGAAGGCGGCGAAACGCTGCTCGAAATCGGCGTCGGAATGGCTGAGTGTGATGGCCATCTGCTGCGCTCAAGCCCTGTGCACGGGACGCGAGGAGGCTTCCCAGGTGCCGCCTATGTCGGCAAGCCGCGCCTCGATGCACTCGACATCGAGCATGATCGTGCCGCCGCCGGAGAAGATAAGCTCGACGATGCCGGCGGGCTTGCTGATTTCGACAAAGCTGATCGCCAAAAGTGACAGCACCTCGGCCGGCTTGTCGCGGGCGATACCGCTGGTCTTGGCGCCTAGCACGCGGTCGAAATGCAGCACCGCCTGCCGCCGCTCATTGTGCTGGCGGAACAGGCTGGATTTCGCCTCCCAGACGAAACGGTTCATGGTCAGCACGAAGCGCTTGGCCGCCGGCAGGAATTCGAGGTCCGAGACCTTCATCACGGCGTCCTGGACATGGGCCGAGACGATGCCCAGGTCCTGGTCGTCGAGCGCGATGAGCTTGAGAGCCATGCGGAATTTGTACCTAACGTTGGTTTCAAGCTTCGTGTTAGGCGGTCTTTCCATTCCGCGCAACCGCACAGGGTTTCTGTCAAGGCAACCGGCTCAGGTTTGCCAGCGGACTTCTCCCCCGTTTACGGGCAGAAGGTGCCGGCAGGCGGATGAGGGGCGGCGCCGACTTTTAACAATTGGCCATTCCAAAACGAGTTGAAGGCCTCTTTGTCTGCAACGGGTGCCTTGCGGCCGTCAGCCCGAAATCCGCTCTATCACCGCGCCGCAGCCGGAAAGCTTCTCCTCCAGCCGCTCGAAGCCGCGGTCGAGGTGATAGACGCGGTTGACCGTGGTCTCGCCTTCGGCGGCAAGGCCAGCGATGACCAGCGAGACCGAGGCGCGCAGATCGGTCGCCATCACCGGCGCGCCCTTCAGCTTGGCGACGCCGTCGACGATGGCCGTCTGGCCGGAAAGCGTGATGTGGGCGCCGAGCCGGGCGAGCTCCTGCACATGCATGAAACGGTTCTCGAAGATGGTCTCGGTGATGCGCGACTTGCCCTTGGCCATGGTCATCAGGCCCATGAACTGCGCCTGCAAATCGGTCGGGAAGGCCGGGAAGGGCGCCGTCGTCACGTCGACCGGCGCAATGCCGGCGCCGTTGCGCCGGACGCGGATGCCGGAATTGGTCGGCGTGATCTCGGCGCCGGTCTCGGAAATGACATCGAGCGCGGTCTGCAGCAATTCTGGTCGGGCGCCTTCGAGCACGACGTCGCCGCCGGTCATCGCCACCGCCATCGCATAGGTGCCGGTCTCGATGCGGTCGGGAATGACGCGCACGCGGGCCCCCGACAGCGCCTCGACGCCATCGATGGTGATGGTTGGCGTGCCGGCGCCGGAAATCCTGGCGCCCATGGCGTTGAGGCATTCGGCGAGGTTGACGATCTCGGGTTCGCAAGCGGCGTTTTCCAGCACCGTCTCGCCCTTGGCCAGCGAAGCAGCCATCATCAGCACATGAGTGGCGCCGACCGACACTTTCGGGAACACATAGCGGTTGCCGACGAGACGGCCGTTTTTGGTCTTGGCGATGACATAGCCGGTGTCGACGTCGAGATCGGCGCCGAGCGCCTGCAGGCCTTCCAGGAACAGGTCGACCGGGCGCGTGCCGATGGCGCAGCCGCCCGGCAGCGACACCTTTGCCTCGCCCATGCGGGCCAGCAGCGGCCCGATCACCCAGAAGGAGGCGCGCATCTTCGACACCAGTTCATACGGCGCCGTGGTGTCGACGATGTTGCGGGCGGAGAAATTGATGGTGCGCGAATAGCCTTCCTGCTGCTTCTCACGACGGCCGTTGACCGAATAGTCGACGCCGTGATTGCCGAGGATGCGGATCAATTGCTCGACATCGGCCAGATGCGGCACGTTCTCCAGCGTCAGCGTGTCGTCGGTGAGCAGCGAGGCGATCATCAGCGGCAATGCCGCGTTTTTCGCGCCGGAGATCGGAATGCTTCCGGCGAGCTTGTTGCCGCCGACAATTCTGATGCGATCCATGAGAGAATGTCCCCTCGGCCGGAACGGCCGGTTCAATCGTTTGAGTATCGGCCCGTCTAGACCATTGGCCGGCTTGGTTCAAGGATTCTGGGTCCCCTGCGCCGAGTGTGGCGGAGCAGTGTGGCCGGGTTTGGGCTAGTCCTTGTGCATTTTTCCAGCAGTCGGCAATCCTTCCGGCCGCTGATCGGGCTCATTGGCGCGCCGCTTGTCGGCGTCGCCCGAGCGGCGCGAGCGCGACTGCGCCTTGCGCTTCCCGAGATTGGCGCGCAAGGCTTCGGCGAGCCGGTCCTTGCGGTCGCCTGCGCCTTTTTTCGGTGGATTTGCCTTGTCATTCATCGTCCCATCCCCGGCCGGCTGACTAGCCAACCTTGCTGAGGCATAGCCAACATTGTGGCGCGGCCATGTCGAGGAAGGCGGCTTCCACAGCCGCGGCATTGCCAATGCATGTCGCCCAAAAAGTGCGCAGTGGTTTCGGGACAACGACATGCAACACTCAGGGTCATGCCGCCCAAAACCGCGTGGCGGTTTTGCGACGATGAAGCGCGACACTTTAGGTTTTTCTTGGCCTTGCGCTCGCCGGTTCGTTATGGCAGAAGCCCCGCCATCGGCTGCGGTAGCTCAGTGGTAGAGCACTCCCTTGGTAAGGGAGTAACCAAACTGGCACCATGCCAAAATCACCTGCAAAATCATTGTGTTACCGGATCGGTCGTTTTCGACTGGTGTAAGGT
>NZ_RZOT01000230.1:0-8858 GCF_003999085.1 Mesorhizobium sp. M4A.F.Ca.ET.090.04.2.1 | reverse complement strand
GCCTTGCAGGCCGGCATCGAGCGCGGCCTTCGAGACGAAGGTCACCGAGGAGTTGGTGAGCGCCTTGCCGTAGGCGCCGAACATCGGCCGGTAGTGCATCGGCTGCGGTGTCGGGATCGAGGCGTTGGGGTCGCCCATCGGGGCGGCGGCGATCGAGCCGCCGACCAGCACCATCTCCGGCTTGACGCCGAAGAAGGCCGGGTTCCACAGCACCAGATCGGCGCGTTTTCCGACCGCCACCGAGCCGATCTCCTTCGACAGGCCATGCGCGATGGCCGGATTGACGGTGTATTTGGCGATGTAGCGGCGGACGCGGAAATTGTCGTTGTCGCCGGTCTCCTCAGGCAGCGCGCCGCGCTGGCGCTTCATCTTGTCTGCCGTCTGCCAGCAGCGGATCGCCACCTCGCCGACGCGGCCCATGGCCTGGCTGTCGGAGGAGATGATCGAGAAGGCGCCGGTGTCGTGCAGGATGTCTTCGGCCGCGATGGTTTCCTTGCGGATGCGGCTTTCGGCGAAGGCGATGTCCTCGGGGATCGATGGCGACAAATGATGGCAGACCATCAGCATGTCGAGATGCTCGGCCAGCGTGTTCACCGTGTAAGGCCTTGTCGGATTGGTCGAGGACGGGATGACGTTGGGCAGGCCGCAGACCTTGATGATGTCGGGCGCATGGCCGCCGCCGGCGCCCTCGGTGTGGAAGGCGTGAATGGTGCGGCCCTTGATCGCCGCGACGGTGTTCTCGACGAAGCCGGACTCGTTCAGCGTGTCGGTGTGGATCATCACCTGCACGTCATAGGCGTCGGCGACCGACAGGCAGCAGTCGATCGCGGCCGGCGTCGTGCCCCAGTCCTCGTGCAGCTTCAGCGAACAGGCGCCGGCAAGCACCATCTCTTCCAGCCCTGCCGGCAGCGAGGCATTTCCCTTGCCGGACAGGCCGATGTTCATCGGGAAGGCGTCGAAGGACTGGATCATCCGCGCCATGTGCCACGGGCCCGGCGTGCAGGTGGTGGCCAAGGTGCCATGCGCCGGACCGGTGCCGCCGCCGAGCATGGTGGTGATGCCGCTCATCAGCGCTTCCTCGATCTGCTGCGGGCAGATGAAGTGGATATGCGCGTCGAAGCCGCCGGCGGTGAGGATCTTGCCCTCGCCGGCGATGATTTCGGTGCCGGGGCCGATGATGATGGTGACGCCGTCCTGCATGTCCGGATTGCCGGCCTTGCCGATCGCCGCGATGCGGCCGTCCCTGAGGCCGATGTCGGCCTTGAAGATGCCGGCGGAGGCGTCGATCACCAAGGCGTTGGTGATGACGGTGTCGACGGCGCCTTGCGCGCGCGCCACCTGGCTCTGGCCCATGCCATCGCGGATCACCTTGCCGCCGCCGAATTTCACCTCCTCGCCGTGGAGGGTGAAATCCTTCTCGACCTCGATGATCAGCTCGGTGTCGGCAAGCCGCACCTTGTCGCCGACTGTCGGGCCGTACATCTGCGCATAGGCGGCGCGGGTAATTCTAGCCATCAGCACTTGCTCCCGAAAAGCGGCCCGATCGAAGGCGGGCTCCACATTGGCGCCACCCTATGGTCACGCAATGACCCGCTGGGCGACACCTTGTGTTCCCATTTGGCGGTTGAGGTGGGCGAGTCACCCCGAAACGACCGTTTGCCAAATCGATGGAAGGAAAATCCATGCGCAAAACGACACTTCTGGCGGCCGCCGCTGCCGCGATGCTGGCGAGTGCCGCCAGCGCCCAGCAGCAGCCTGCACCGCAGCCCGCGCCGACCGCTCCCACGGCGCCCAGCGCGCAGCCGGCCGTGCCGACGATCCAGAGCGTCAATATCGTCGACATCACCGAACTGCCCAAGGACACCCAGACGCAGGTCAACCAGGTGATCGCCGAGCGCGGTGAAGCCGGCCTGCAGAAACTGCGCAGCTCGATCGACGCGACGCCCAAGGTGAAGTCGGCGCTGGAAGCCAAGGGGCTCACCTCGGCGCAAGTGATCGCGGCCAGCATGAACACCGATGGTGCGCTGACCCTTATCACCAAGAAGGCGAGCTGACGCCGTGTCGTGGCGGGCCGGCACCTGGCCCGCCCATGGCATTAGAGAGGGAACCTTCGCCGGGCGGGAGTCGTTTCGTTCTTTTCGCGCTGCACCGCGTCCCGAAACGATCCCCCTCAGGAGCGAGCGATGGCGATCAACCCCTGTCCCGCTACAAGGCTGCAAAGTGCTGCCGCCATGGCGCTGCTGCTGGCAACGGCGCCCGTTGCCGGACTGAAGGCGCAAGGGCTCGAAAACAAGGAGACGGTCGACCGGATCGTCGGCTCCGAGGTCAAGCAAGAAGAGACCAAGACCACCGACGAGGCCGGCAAAGTCGCCACCGCGATCGACCGGACGCGCGAGAACATCGGCGCGGTGCGAAAGACCTCCAAGCTCGACAAGGTCGATATCGTGTTCCTCACCGACGCCGCGCGCAGCGAAGGCGGTCCGCCGCCGGTGATCGAGAGCAAGATCGAGCAGCATCGGGACGACATCGCGGAGCTGCGCAAGGAGATCGAAGCCAACGCGCTGCTGTTCAACGCCATCGATTCGCGGCGCGTGCAGGCAGAGGACGTCGTCGCCGTCGCCTTCGACGATCCGGGTAAGGTCGTCATTTATGCGGCGGCCAAGCCGCCGGGCTGAGCCGGAAGCGCGGAATGGACCGACAGCTCCAGGCGCCATCGACCTCACAGCTTGCCCATCACCTTCTGCTGAAAACCGTAGACCTCGCGCTTGCCGCCGAGCGGCACCAGCGTGACGTCGCGCTCCTGCCCCGGCTCGAAGCGGATCGCCGTGCCGGCGGCAATGTCGAGGCGCATGCCCCTGGCGGCCTCGCGGTCGAATTTCAGCCCTTCATTGGTTTCGAAGAAATGATAGTGGCTTCCGACCTGGATCGGCCGGTCGCCGCTGTTGGCGACTTTCAGCGTCAGCGTCGGCAGGCCCTTGTTGAGCTCGATATCGCCTTTGGCGGTGATGACTTCGCCGGGGATCATCGCCAACCCCACAGGACGCCGAATACGAGGCCGACGGCAACCGCCGCGCAAGCCGCGCCGGCGGCGCGGGCAAGGCTACGAAAGCGTGACCCGAGGCCGAGCGCGGGGGCGATGCCGGTGGCATGAAGCAGCGCGGTGGCGACGGCAAAACCTGCGATGTATTCCAGCCCGCCCGCGTTTTCGGGCACTTCAGTGCCATGGGCGTGGCCATGGAACAGCGCGAACAGGCCGATGATGGCGACACCGGCCGAGACAGGCAGGTCAACCGCAAGTGCCACCAGCAGGCCAAGCGCCACGACCGAGGCAAGAATGCCCGGCTCGACGAAGGGTACGGGCACCTGCATCATGCCGAGCGCGCCGCCCATCAGCATGACGCCGATGAAGGCCAGTGGCCACGCCCATATCGCCTTGCCGCCCTTGAGCGCCGCCCAGAGACCGACCGCGATCATCACCGTCATGTGGTCGAGGCCGGACAGCGGATGCATGAAGCCGGCGGCGAAGGACGAGGTCGTGCCGACTCCGACATGGGCATAGGCGGGCATCGCCGCCGCCAGCAGCATGACGGCAGTCAGCGTGGTGCGTTTCGTCGAAGCTGAGATCATCGATATATGCCTTCTCTTATGCCTTCTCTGGGGACGGTCAGGCGGCCACGCGGGGGCCGCAGCCCTCGGCCTTGAGCACGCGTTTGGTGGAAGCCGGGTATTTCTTCAGCATGGCCGCCGGCCGGATCGGCCGCGCCGTAAAATTGCCGCCGCAGTTCGGGCAGACGCCGCCGAGCACGTTTCCGGCGCAATCGGCGCAGAATGTGCATTCGAAGGTGCAGATCAATGCGTCCGTCGCCTCCGGCGGCAGGTCCCTGTCGCAGCATTCGCAGTTGGGGCGCAGCTCCAGCATCTTTTCCTCCTCAGCGTATCGGCTCGTGCACGGTCACCAGCTTGGTGCCGTCGGGAAACGTCGCCTCCACCTGCACGTCGTGGATCATCTCGGCGATGCCGTCCATCACCTGCGCGCGGGTGACGACATGGGCGCCGGCCTCCATCAGCTCGGCGACCGGGCGGCCGTCGCGGGCGCCTTCGACGACGAAGTCGGTGATTAAAGCGATCGCCTCCGGGTGGTTGAGCTTGACGCCGCGCTCCAGCCGCTTGCGCGCCACGATCGCCGCCATGGCGATGAGCAGCTTGTCCTTTTCCCTCGGCGTCAGGTTCATGCGTCTTCCCGGATTGGCGTATTCAGCTTCAGAGTGACCATAATTTGGGCAGGCCCGCCCGTCCGTTGAGCAATTCGACAAGCGGAACCAGCCGCTTGCGGAGCCGGTAGCCGTCCTCGGCGAACAGCCTCGCAAGAAGCTTGCCAGATTGGTTGACGGTCCAGACGCTGGCGCCGCCGGCATCGCCGATGATGGCGCGCGCCGGATCGAGGAAAGCCTCCGCCTGCGGCGAGACCATCAGCAGCGTCGCGACCGCGGCGGCGCCGCCGGCGACGGCGGGCCGGCCGAGCGCGGCTGCGATATCGGGTCCGATGCGGAAATCCTCGGCGTGAATGAGGGCGTCGTCCTGGCGGACACGCCAGCGGTCGTGGAAATTTCCCTGTGTCGTCCTTTCGCCCATGGCCAGGCGACCGAAGACGGTGGCCTCCAGCAGCAGCGCCTCGGCGTCGGCGGCAAGCTCTACGTCGAGGCTGCGGGCGAAAGCCGCCCGGTCGAAGACGATGGTTTCCTGCGGCAGCCAGGCGAGGCGGCCCGCTTCGCCAACATCGAGCTTCACCCGGATTTCGGCGCGGTCGGATGCGGCGCGATAGACCTTCTCGCAGGCCTGGGTGGTGATCGAGGCCGAAGCGCCGGCGCCGACTTGCACCTCCCAGGCGAGGCGGTCGCCGCCGGTCAGGCCGCCGGCGGTGTTGATCAGCACCGCCTCGAGCGGGTCGGCGGCGGTGGCCGGCATACGGATCTTGGCCGATCCATCCTGATAGAGGCGCTCAAGACGCGTACGGCCGCCCTTGTTGCCGCAGAAAAGCCTGGCTCGCCCCGCAACACGTTGCGCAGCCGGTGCTGAAGTCGAAACAGGGTTCATCATGTTCATGCCGCCAACGTTAAGCACTCCGGCGGCTTTGTCGATATATAGCTTGTTGCTTGACAGCGTTTCGGTTTCTATAGAGGGAGCCACCTTGGAATGGTCATGCAACGCCAGGCGGGGCATGAAGCGACGTCGACGAAGCGAATCCGGGGATAAAGGGGCGCTGGACAGTTGGCGTCGGGAAACGACAAAGTGGGGAAGAGACCGAATGGCTGATCAGCTGGCGACGGAAATCATCGCGAAGATCAAGGCTCATGCCGAGCCGGGCGGCGAAGAGATCACCACCAACACCGAACTGACCGCGCTGGGCATCCATTCACTGGAATTGACCGAGATCATCTTCGATCTCGAGGAACAGTACGGCATCGAGATCGAGATGAACACGGTCGATGCCTGGAGCAATCTGAAGAATGTCGGCGACATGGTCGAGGCGGTTCGCGCGCTGATCGCGAAAAAAGCCTGACCGCATGCTGAAACGCGTCGTCATCACCGGCATCGGCGGGCTTTGCGGCCTTGGCACCAATGCCGCCGCCATGTGGAGCGAAATGCGCGCCGGCCGCTCGGCCATCGGTCCGATCGATAATCCGCTGCTGCACGACCTGAAGGTCAAGATCGGCTGCGAGATCAAGGAACTGCCGGAGCACGGCATCGACCGCAAGCAGCTCGTGTCGATGGACCGTTTCAGCCTCCTGGCGGTGATCGCGGCGCGGGAAGCCATGCAGCAATCGGGATTGGCCACGCATGCGGACAACACCTACCGGATGGGTGCGGTCGTCGGCGTCGGCGTCTGCGGCTTTGAGGCGATCGAGGAGAACTATCGCGCCATCCTGATCGAAAAGAAGAACCGCGCCGGCATCTTCACCGTGCCGAAAGTGATGCCGGGCGCAGCCGCCGGCCAGGTCAGCATGAATCTCGGCCTGCGCGGACCGGTCTTCGGCGCCACCTCGGCCTGCTCCTCGGCCAACCACGCAATCGCTGCGGCCGTCGACCAGATCCGGCTCGGCCGCGCCGACGTCATGGTCGCCGGCGGCACTGAAGGACCACTGGTGTGGGGCGTGCTGAAGGGCTGGGAAGCGCTGCGCGTGCTGTCGCCCGAGACCTGCCGGCCGTTCTCGGCCGACCGCCAGGGACTGGTGCTTGGCGAAGGCGCCGGCATGGCGGTGCTGGAAAGCTATGACCACGCGATGGCGCGCGGCGCCACCATCCTTGCCGAAATCGCCGGCGCCGGCCTCTCCGCCGACGCCTCCGACATCGTCGCGCCGACCATCGAGGGACCGGAAGCGGCGATGCGCTTCTGCCTTGTCGACGCCGGCCTCAATCCGGAGGATGTCGACTATCTCAACGCGCACGGCACCGGCACCAAGGCCAACGACCAGATCGAGACGGCGGCGATCAAGCGCGTCTTCGGCGAGCATGTGCGCACGCTCTCGGTCTCCTCGACCAAGTCGATGCATGCGCATTGCCTCGGCGCCTCCGGCGGGCTGGAAATGATCGCCTGCGTGATGGCGATCCGCGACGGCATCGTGCCGCCGACCGCGAATTTCCGCGAGGCCGACCCGGATTGCGATCTCGACGTGACGCCGAATGTCGCGCGCGAACGCAAGGTGCGCACAGCGCTCAGCAACAGTTTCGCCTTTGGCGGCACCAATGCGGTGCTGGCGTTCAAGGCGGTCTGATAGCGTCGATCCCTGCCGGCTCATTTTTCGTTGACGGTCCGCCCCGCGCAACCGTGGCCGGCATATTGATCGAGGCGGACCCCGCGCCTAATTTTTGGCGACCCGCCACGACCCCGCCGTTCAGCGTGCATTCCCGTCCAGGAGCCTTCGATGACCGACCTGTCCGCCTTTCCGATCGCCAAGCGCTGGCCGGCCAAGTACCCCGAGCGCATCCAGCTCTATTCATGGCCGACGCCCAATGGCGTGAAAGTATCGATCGCGCTGGAGGAGATCGGCCTGCCCTACGAGCCGCATCCGGTGAATATTGGCAAGAACGAGAGCTGGACGCCGGAATTCCTGTCGCTCAACCCCAACGGCAAGATACCGGCGATGATCGATCCGAACGGCCCGGGCGGAGAGCCGATTGGCCTGTTCGAATCCGGCGCCATCCTGCTCTATCTCGCCGACAAGACCGGCAAGCTGATTCCCGCCGATCCCATCCGTCGCTACGAGACGATCCAGTGGGTGTTCTTCCAGATGGCGGCAATCGGGCCGATGTTCGGTCAGGTCGGCTTCTTCAACAAATTCGCTGGACGCGAGATCGCCGACAAGAGGCCGCTGGAGCGCTATCGCGACGAATCGCGGCGGCTGATCGGCGTGCTCGAAACCAGGCTCAAGGGCCGCAGCTGGATCATGGACGACGACTACACCATCGCCGACATCTCGATGCTCGGCTGGGTACGCAATTTGATCGGCTTCTACGAGGCGCGCGAGCTCGTCGGCTTCGACGATTTTCCGATCGTTGCGGCATGGCTGGAGCGCGGATTGGGGCGCCCGGCGGTGCAAAAGGGACTCACCATCCCGGCAAGGGGCTGATCCAGCTCGCCTGGAAGCGATCTCTCCGCCTACTTCGCCTTGGCTTTCGCGCCACCCTTGCCAATCACCGAAGCCGCGAGCCGCGCTGTGGCGGCCACCGCGCCGGTTGCAATGCTTGCCACGGTGCGGATCGGGCCCGACTTGGCGGCCGCCGGCTTGTGCGACTTCGGCGCCTTCACGGCGGCCTTGTGCACCGCGCCCGGCACCACCTTCTTGGGCGCCGCCTTGCCGAAGGCTGGCTTGGCATCCTTCGAGCGCTCGGCGATTGCCGGGCCGGCGCCGGTTTTCGCTTGGGTGGCCTTGCGCGGAGCTGCCTTGCCCTTGACGGGTTTTCTTGTGCTGGTAGCCATCGGACGAGTCCTTCAAACGACACAATCAGGATGTCGGCATAACGACCGGAAAGTCTTAAGGTTCCGCTCGGAAATTGCTGCAAATTGAACGAGTTCGCCTTAGCCCGGTTCGCCGATGACGAGATCGGCGACCCGCCGCCGGGCCAGCACGCGATCGATGTTGGGCATGTCGTTGGAGGCGATCCAGGCGCGGGCGTCCTCGTCGGAGCGACCATGGCCGCGCCAGCGCTCCATCAGGCGGCGCTCGAGCTCGCCCCGCGGCACGTCGACGAAGATGGTGAAATCGAACAGAGGCGCCAGACGGGACCAAGGCTCCTCGTCGAGCAGCAGATAATTGCCCTCGACCAGGATGAACTTGGTGTCGGCGCCAATGATTTCGGCCGCGGCGCGCGACAGTTCCATGCTGCGGTCGAACACCGGAATGGCAATGTCCGGCTCGCCCGAACGGATGCGCTTCAGCAGCGTCTCGAAGCCGCCGAAATCGAAGGTTTCCGGGGCGCCCTTGCGCCAGCGCAGGCCACGGCGGTTGAGCACGATATCGTCAAAGTGGAAGCCATCCATCGGCACGACTTCGGAAGCGCCTTCCGGCAGCAGGTCATGCAGCCTGCCGGACAGGGTCGACTTGCCGGCGCCCGGAGGTCCGGCGATGGCGACGATGAAGCGCTTGGCCTTGCCGGCGCGCTTGAAGATGGCGGCTGTGATATGGGCGATCTCGGACATCGGCGCCTTTCCGGTAGCGATTTTCGGCCACATCTTGGCGGCAGTCGGCGGAAATTTCAAACCCGCGCGGGATGCCCGGCGCTCAGGCCGGAACCGAGCGGCCAAGGCGCAGGAAATCCCCGTCGAAGGCGATCTCCCGAACCGTGCCGTCGGCACCGGC
>NZ_RZOT01000022.1:0-22985 GCF_003999085.1 Mesorhizobium sp. M4A.F.Ca.ET.090.04.2.1 | reverse complement strand
GTAGAGCGGCGCGCCGCTTTGTGACGATTCCTTCAGCATGGCGAAGATCTGGTCGGCGGCGCTCATCGGGCGGCCCCCGAACCAGAGGCAAAGATGCGCACCGCCATCTGAACGGCGCCGCCCAGCGCATCGTCGAGCGCCGGCTTCAGCAGCGTCTGGTAACGCGCCGAAAGCCGCGGCGCGTAGAGCGGCGCCAGCCCACCGAGCAGGCAGAGCGGTGTGTCGTCGGCAAGGTCGAGCGCCCCGAGCGAGGCTTCGACATCGGCAACCGCCTTGTCGAGGATCCAGTTGGCGACAAGATCGCCCTTGGCGGCATGGTCGAACACCTTTGGCGCGAAACCGCCGAAGTCGCCGGGCTTGGCATTGGTGGTGAACTCGACGACGTCCTCCGGGTTGTTGCGGAAGACGGCGAGCATCGCCTCGGTGAGGGGCGAGGCAGGACGGATGCCGTCATAGGCGAGCAGCGACTGCTCCAGCAGGTCGCGGCCGATGCGGGCGCCGCTGCCCTGGTCGCCGACTTGAAAACCCCAGCCGCCGATGGCGCGTGACTTGCCCGCCTTGCGCGCCATATAGGCGGTGCCGGTGCCGAGGATGGCCATGGCGCCGTCGCTGGGCCCGACCGCACCCTCCAGCGCGATCTCGGCGTCGGTCTCGACGCGGCTGGCGCTGAACGGCAGGATCGCTTCGAGTTGCTGCCTGTAAGTGCCGACATTGGCGCCGGCGAGGCCGAGAATGGCGGGCGTTTGCGGGATGAGTTCCGGATCCTTGCCGGCGGCGACGAAGGCCTGCCTTGCCGCCTCGACGATGTTGGTCCTGGCGCCGGTGAGGTCGGTGCGGATGTTGGCGGCGCCGCTTTTGGCGCGGCCAAGCACGACGCCGTCAGCGGTCGCAAGGGCCGCCCTGCAGCTGGTGCCGCCGCCATCGATGCCAAGTACGAAATTCACGCGATTTCTCCTCCGGACGGATAATACCAATAAAATACCAATAGCCAAGAGTTAATTTCGCTTTCAAAAAGATTAAGGCGTATTTTATTGAAAAACCACGATATTTTGCCGGCAAGACGATTTTGAGGCAACGAATTTCGTTAATCGATGTGGACAAGTGGTATTTTTTTGGTATTGTTTTGTCAGTTGGAGGACATCGGATGGCCGAGAAGCGCACCGAAGCGCATCACCAGAATGCCGAGGGGCTGGATATCCAGGCTCCGGACGCCATCCTTTCCTTTCTTGCCGATGCACAGATCGAGGCCGCGAAGGCCGTGCGCGGCGCCATTCCCGCCATAGCCGCTGCAGCCGAAATCGTCGCGGAGCGCCTGAAGGACGGCGGCAGGCTCGCCTATGCGGCGGCCGGCAGTTCGGGCCTGATGGCGGTTGCCGACGCGCTGGAGCTTCCCGGCACCTTCGGTATCGGGCGCGACCGCATCGCCATCCTGATCGCCGGCGGCGACGAGGCCTTCCATACGCTCGCCGGCGGACCCGAGGACGACACCGATGAGGCCTCGGCCGCGGTCGCCGCCGCCGGAATCGGCGAGGGCGACTGCCTGATCGCCATCTCCGCCAGCGGCTCGACGCCCTATGCGGTCGCCGCACTCGAGGACGCGCGGAGCCGGGGCGCCGCGACCATTGCCATCGCCAACAACAGGGACGTGCCGTTGTTCCGGTTGGCCGATGTCGCGATCGTGCTCGAGACGCCGCCCGAACTGATTGCCGGCTCGACGCGCATGGGCGCCGGCACCGCCCAGAAGATCGCCCTCAACATGCTATCGACCTTGGCCGCCATTCATCTCGGCCATGTCCATGACGGCTACATGGTCAACCTCACCGCCGACAACATCAAGCTGCGCGACCGCGCGGCCCGCATCGTCGCCGCCATCGGCGGGTGCGGCAGGGACGATGCTGCGCGCCTGCTCGAAAAGAGCGGCGGCGTTGTTAAGACCGCCATTCTGCTCGCCGCGGGTGCTGCCAACGCCGATGCGGCCGAGAAGATACTGGAAGGGACCGGCCGCAAGCTCCGGCCGGCCCTTTCCGCGATCGAGGGGAGCAAGGGGCGCTAGCCTCTGTTCTCATCAAAACCGAACCTGAAAAAGGTCAACAGGGAGACTGAAAATGACGACCAAACTACTGACGGCCCTTCTGCTCGGCACAAGCATCCTCGGCTCCGCCGGGGTGGCCTATGCCGATGACGTTACGCTCAACATCGAAAGCTGGCGCGGCGACGACCTGACCATCTGGAAGGACAAGCTGATCCCGGCCTTCGAAGCCAAGAACCCGGGCATCAAGGTGGTGTTCGCGCCGTCGGCGCCGACCGAATATGACGCCGCGCTCGGCGCCAAGCTCACCGCTGGCTCGGCGGGCGACCTGATCACCTGCCGCCCGTTCGACAAGTCGCTGGTGCTCTACCAGAAGGGCAATCTCGCCGATCTGTCGGCGCTGCCGGGCATGGAGAATTTCTCTCCCGTGGCCAAGTCTGCCTGGCAGACCGACGACGGCAAGGCGACGTTCTGCGTGCCGATGGCTTCGGTCATCCACGGCTTCATCTACAACAAGGACGCCTTCGACAAGCTCGGCATCAAGGTGCCGACCACCAATGAGGAGTTCTACGCCGCGCTCGACAAGATAAAGGCCGACGGCACCTACATCCCGATGGCGATGGGCACCAAGGACCTCTGGGAAGCCGCGACCATGGGCTACCAGAACATCGGCCCGAACTACTGGAAGGGCGAGGAAGGCCGCCAGGCACTGATCAAGGGCGAGCAGAAGCTGACCGACGCCGACTGGGTCGAGCCCTACAAGGAACTGGCCAAGTGGAAGCCCTATCTCGGCGATGGATTCGAGGCCCAGACCTATCCGGACAGCCAGAACCTGTTCACGCTCGGCCGCGCCGCCATCTACCCGGCCGGCTCGTGGGAAATCGCGCTGTTCAACACCCAGGCGCAGTTCAAGATGGGGGCCTTCCCGCCGCCGGTGCAGAAGGCCGGCGACACCTGCTACATCTCCGACCACACCGATATCGGCATGGGTCTGAACGCAGCGTCGAAGAACGCCGATGCGGCCAAGAAGTTCCTGTCCTGGGTCGCCTCGCCGGACTTCGCCACCATTTACGCCAACGCGCTTCCGGGCTTCTTCAGCCTGAACAGCACGCCGGTGAAGATGGAAGACCCGCTGGCGCAGGAATTCGTCTCCTGGCGCGGCAAGTGCAAGTCCACGATCCGCTCGACCTACCAGATTTTGGGGCGCGGCACGCCGAACCTCGAGAACGAGACCTGGGTTGAATCGGCCAATGTCATCAACGGCACCGACACGCCGGAAGCGGCCGCCAAGAAGCTGCAGGACGGCCTCGACAGCTGGTACAAGCCGGCGAAGTAAAGCCTCGGGCAGCAAGCAGGGTCGTTCCGAGTGAATGGCCCTGCGGTTTTCAATAGCATCGACCGCAAACGACGGCGCCGCCCCTCATCCGCCTGCCGGCACCTTCTCCCCGTATAGTGACGGGGAGAAGGGACTTGCCGCACCGCCGGCGCCCCCCTCTCCTTCACGGGGAGAGGGTAAGGGTGAGGGGCAGCGCTGCCGTCAACCATTTCGCCAAGACGTTGAACGGCGGGGACCGAACTCATGGCCGCAGAAACACGACCGAAAAGACCGATCCGCTGGCACATCGCCGTCTTCCTGGCGCCGGCCGTGCTCGTCTACACGGCGATCATGATCCTGCCGCTTGCCGGCACGCTGCAGCTGTCGCTGTTCCGCAACATCGAGCAGTCCCAGGTCTTCGTCGGACTCGCCAATTTCCGCACGCTGTTCGGCGACCCTAACTGGTCAGTGGGCTTCTGGAATGCGCTGAGGAACAATGTCTGGTTCTTCATCATCCACATGCTGGTGCAGAACCCGATCGGCGTGCTGCTGGCCGCACTGCTCTCCAGCCCAAGGCTGCGGTTCGCCGCCTTCTACCGCACGGCGATCTTCGTGCCGACCATCCTGTCCTTCGTCATTGTCGGCTTCGCCTGGAAGCTGATCCTGTCGCCGCTGTGGGGCGTGGCGCCGCATTTGCTCGATTTCGTCGGCCTGAAGAGCCTGTTCACGCCTTGGCTGGGCAAGGAGCAATATGCGTTGACCGCGCTCAGTCTTGTCTCGGTCTGGCAGTTCGTCGGCATCCCGATGATGCTGATCTATGCCGCGCTGCTGTCGATCCCGGACGAGGTGATCGAGGCCGCCGAATGCGATGGCGTCACCGGCATGGCGCAGTTCTGGAAGATCAAGCTGCCGCTGATCCTGCCCTCGATCGGCATCATCTCGATCCTCACCTTCGTCGGCAATTTCAATGCGTTCGACCTGATCTACACCGCGCAAGGGGCGCTCGCCGGGCCGAACTATTCGACCGACATCCTCGGCACCTTCCTCTACCGCGCCTTCTTCGGCTTCCAGCTGCAGGTCGGCGACCCCAACATGGGCGCCGCGATCGCCACGATGATGTTCCTGATCATCCTCGGCGGCGTCTGCGTCTACCTGTTCCTCATCCAGACGCGCCTGCGTCGGTATCAGTTCTGAGGCGCGCCATGAGCACTGCAACCCATTCGCTTCCCCGCACCATCGGCGCCCACGCCGTCCTGTTGACCTATACGGCGATCGCGCTGTTTCCGGTCATCCTGGTCATCGTCAATTCGTTCAAGTCGCGCGCCGCGATCTTCGGCGCGCCGCTGACGCCGCCGACGCCGAAGACCTTCGACCTGATCGGCTATACCACGGTGATCGGCCAGGGTGACTTCATCCACTATTTCCAGAACAGCCTCGTCGTCACCGTCGCCTCGCTGTTCTTCGTGCTGCTGTTCGGCGCCATGGCCGGCTTCGCGCTGTCGGAATACCGCTTCCGCGGCAACACGATGATGGGGCTCTACCTGGCGCTCGGCATCATGATCCCGATCCGCCTTGGCACGGTCGCCATCCTGCAACTGATGGTGGCAAGCGGGTTGGTCAACACGCTGACAGCGCTGATCCTGGTCTACACCGCGCAAGGCCTGCCGCTCGCCATCTTCATTCTGTCGGAGTTCATGAAGCAGGTGTCCGACGATCTGAAGAATGCGGGGCGCATCGACGGTCTGTCGGAATACACGATCTTCTTCCGGCTGGTGCTGCCGCTGGTGCGCCCGTCCATGGCGACGGTTGCCGTCTTCACCATGATCCCGATCTGGAACGACCTGTGGTTCCCGCTGATCCTCGCGCCGTCGGAGGAGACCAAGACGGTGACGCTCGGCGCCCAGCTCTTCCTCGGCCAGTTCGTCACCAACTGGAACGCGATCCTGGCGGCGCTGTCGTTGGCGATCCTGCCGGTGCTGATCCTCTACGTCATCTTCTCGCGGCAGCTGATCCGCGGCATCACCTCGGGAGCCGTGAAGTGAGTTCGCAAAAACCTCTTCGCGTTGTCGTCGCAGGGCTCGGCAATATGGGCCGCAGCCATGCGCTGGCCTATCACACCAATCCGGGCTTCGAGATCGCCGCGCTCGTCAACCGCTCCGACGTGCCGCTGCCGGAAGGGCTCTCGGGCTACGGCATCAGGCGTTCCTTCGAGAACGCGTTGCGTGAGGAGAAGCCTGATGTTGCCGCGATCGCCACCTATTCCGACAGTCATGCCGACTATGCGGTGCGGGCGTTCGAGGCCGGCTGCCATGTCTTTGTCGAAAAGCCGCTGGCAACCACGGTGGCCGACGCCAAACGCGTCGTCGCCGCCGCCAAGGCCAACGGCAGGAAGCTGGTGATCGGCTACATCCTGCGCCACCATCCGTCCTGGGTCAGGCTGATCGCCGAGGCGCGCAAGCTCGGCGGTCCTTACGTGTTCCGCATGAACCTCAACCAGCAATCGTCAGGCCACACCTGGGGCACGCACAAGCAGCTGATGCAGACGACGTCGCCGATCGTCGACTGCGGGGTGCACTATCTCGACGTCATGCTGCAGATCACCGATGCCAATCCGGTCGAGGTGCGCGGCATGGGGGTCAGGCTGACCGAGGAGGTCGCGCCTTCGATGTACAATTACGGCCACCTGCAGGTGCTGTTCGAGGACGGCTCGGTCGGCTGGTATGAGGCCGGCTGGGGTCCGATGATCTCGGAGACCGCCTTCTTCGTGAAGGACGTCATCTCGCCCAAGGGCTGCGTGTCGATCGTCATGAAGGAAGGCATCAAATCCGACGACATCGACACCCACACCAAGACCTCGACCATCCGCTTGCACAGCGCGGCGACCGGGGCGGACGGCAGATTCGCGAAACAGGACGAGTTGCTGTCCATGGAAGGCGAGCCCGGCCATCAGGAGCTCTGCGACCTCGAGCAGGCCTTCCTGCTCAAGGCCATCCGCGAGGACATCGACCTCACCCGGCATATGGACGACGCGGTCAAGTCGCTCGCCGTCTGCCTCGCCGCCGACGAAAGCGTGCGCAGCGGTAAGGTGGTGCGGTTGTGACAAGGGAACTATCGTCAGAGGTTGCACTCTACGGCGCCCCCCTTTGGCCTGCCGGCCATCTCCCCCTCAAGGGGGGAGATCGACTATCGCATCTACTTTCGCCAATCACCAACGTTGCAAGGCGGATGCCTTGGACGAAGCTGCCAATCTCCCCCCTTGAGGGGGAGATGTCCGGCAGGACAGAGGGGGGTGCCTTGGCGCCCACGCATAAATTTGGAGGTCCGCCGTGGGTTCGCTGAACATCGAGAAAGTGAAAAAGGCTTTCGGGCCGGTCGAGGTGCTGAAAGGCATCGACCTAGAGGTCAATGACGGTGAGTTCGTCGTCTTCGTCGGCCCTTCCGGCTGCGGAAAGTCGACGCTGCTGAGGGTCATTGCTGGGCTTGAGGATTCGACCTCGGGCCGGGTTGTGATCGACGGCCAGGACGTCTCCGTCACGCCGCCCGCCAAGCGCGGCATCGCCATGGTGTTCCAGACCTATGCGCTCTATCCGCATCTGACGGTGAAGAACAATATGAGCCTCGGCCTCAAGCAGGCCGGCACCCCGGCGGCCGAGATCGACCGCCGCATCGGCGTCGCGTCCTCGATGCTGTCTCTGGAGCCCTATCTTGAGCGGCGTCCGGCCGAACTTTCGGGCGGCCAGCGCCAGCGCGTCGCCATCGGCCGCGCCGTGGTGCGCGAGCCTAAGCTGTTCCTCTTCGACGAGCCGTTGTCGAACCTCGATGCAGCGCTTCGCGTCAACACCAGGCTGGAGATCGCGCAGCTGCATCGCCGTCTGAAGGCGACGATGATCTACGTCACCCACGACCAGGTCGAGGCGATGACGCTGGCCGACAAGATCGTAGTGCTCAACGCCGGCCGCATCGAGCAGATCGGCGGCCCGATGGAGCTCTACAATTCGCCGGCGAATGAATTCGTCGCCGGCTTCATCGGTTCGCCGAAGATGAACTTCATCGACGGCGCCAGGCTCGGCGAGACGGCGAAGACCGTCGGCGTACGGCCCGAGCACCTGACCGTCGACACGACATCAGGCGCCTGGAAGGGCACGGTGGTGCACGCCGAGCATCTCGGCGCCGACACCAACCTCTATCTCGACTGCGAGAAGGCCGGGCTGCTCACCGTGCGCATCTTCGGGGTCTACAACGCCGAGCCGGGCTCGACGCTCTATGCGACGCCGGATCCGGCGAAGACGTATCGGTTTGGAGCGGATGGGAGAGTGTTGAAGTAGGCGCGACCTCGCCTTCTCCCCTTGTGGGAGAAGGTGGATCGGCGCGTAGCGCCGAGACGGATGAGGGGTGTTCCAGCGGAGTGCGCCCTCTAGGATTGAAGGCATCCCGGGCGCTTGGCAGCGCCGAGATCCGTCACACCCCTCATCCGGCCGCTTTGCGGCCACCTTCTCCCGCAAGGGGAGAAGGCAAGGTCGCGCCTTACGCGTCCGCCTTGAACGTCTGCTTCTGCTGGCCCATGCCCTCAATGCCGAGTTCGACCACGTCGCCGGCCTTCAAAAACACCGGCGGCTTCATGCCGAGCCCGACGCCGGGCGGCGTGCCGGTGGAGATGATGTCGCCCGGATGCAGCGACATGAACTGGCTGAGATAGGAGACCAGATAGGCGACGCCGTAGACCATGGTCTTGGTCGAGCCGTTCTGCATCGTCTTGCCGTTGACGGTTAGCCACATCTTGATGTTCTGCGGGTCGGCCACCTCGTCCTTGGTGACCAGCCAGGGGCCGATCGGGCCGAACGTGTCGCAGCTCTTGCCCTTGGTCCACTGGCCCTGGCGCTCGGCCTGGAAGGCGCGCTCTGACACGTCGTGCGAGACGCAGTAGCCGGCAACATAATCCAGAGCCTCGGCTTCCGAGACATATTTCGCGGTCTTGCCGATGACGACGCCGAGCTCGACCTCCCAGTCGGTCTTGACTGAGCCGCGCGGGATCAGCACATCGTCGTCTGGCCCGACAATCGCCGAGCTCGCCTTCATGAAGATGATCGGCTCCGGCGGCACTGTGGCGCCGGTCTCGGCGGCATGATCGGAATAGTTGAGGCCGATGCAGATGAACTTGCCGGTGCCGGCAACGCAGGCGCCTATGCGCGGCTTGCCGGAAACCGCCGGCAGCGATTTCGCATCGAGCTTCGACAGCTTATCCAGCGATTCCGGATGAAGCGCCGTGCCGCCAATGTCGGCGACATGGGCCGAGAGGTCGCGGATCGTCCCATCCGCATCGAGCAGGCCGGGACGTTCGCTCCCCACCTCGCCATAGCGCAGCAGTTTCATCTGGATTTTTCTCCTACTTGCGGCCCGTGGCCGTTTGCAAACTCTCCGCCGAGGCGACGGCTCCCTTGCGGAAACCGGGCGGACCGTACCCATCGCGCCGGTCCCGGGCAAGCACGGACGCCGCTTCTGGCAGCCGGCGCGCGGGATTTTCAGACTTCTCGATCCGGACCGATCCGGACCGTTCCGGACCGAGGTCAGATCGACCAGCCGCCGTCGATATTGTAGGCCTGCCCTGACGTATAGGTGGCGCCGGCCAGATAGACGGCGAGATCGGCGATTTCCTCGGGCGTGCCGAGGCGTCCCATCGGCTGGCGGGCGATGAAGGCGGCGCGGGCCGCTTCGTAATCCCCCTGCGCATGCATGCGGTCCTGCAGCGATGGGCTCTCGACCGTGCCCGGGCAGATGGCATTGCAGCGAATGCCCTTGGCGACATAGTCGGCAGCGATCGCCTTAGTCAGGCCGATGACGGCGGCCTTGGTGACACCATAGGCGAAACGGTTGGGCACGCCCTTGCCGGCGCCGGCGACCGAAGACATGTTGATGATCGATCCGTCGCCGCGCTCCAGCATGCCCGGCAGCACGGCGCGGATGGTGCGGATCATCGCGCGCACATTGAGGTTGAAGGCGAAGTCGAGGTCGGCGTCCTTCATCTCGAGGATCGAGCCCGCATGGACGAAGCCGGCGCAGTTGAACAGCACGTCGACCGGGCCGATCTCGGCGATCGCGGCGTTGACCGCCGCGTCGTCGAGCACGTCCAGTTTGCGGGTCTTGATGCCTGACGTCCTGGCGAGTTCGGCGAGCAGCGCCTCGTTGATGTCGGTGGCATGGACCATGGCGCCGGCCTTGGCGAAAGCCAGTGCGCTCGCCCGGCCGATGCCTTGCGCCGCCGCGGTGACAACAACCACCTTGCCTGCCAGATCCGCCATTCTTTCTCTCCAGGTTCTCGCGAGCGTTTTAGCGGCAGCCAGGCGGGACGCAATGTGCCAGGCGGACACTATGGTTCCGCCTGAGCCGCTGTCTGCTGGAGGCCAATTGTTTTTTCTCGGTAAAGAACATTTCCGAACCCGTCAAGCCCGAAGGCTGCGACAAACGCCGCACCGGTCAGGTGTCAATCGCCGTAGGGCACCCAGACGTTCTTTACCTCGATGGCACGGCGCAGGAACGCCTCGCCGGCGGCGTCGTCCGATGCCCAGTCGAGGCCGCGGCCATTGCCGCTCCAGACGCGCTTGAGGTTGCCGATGGAGTCGGCCTCCGCCTTGGCGCAGGTCTCGGCATCGGCGAATACCCAGAGCCCGTCGACATCGTCATGCTTGGCCAGCACGCCGGCGAGCTCGGCGCTGCGGCCGGTGACGATGTTGATGGCGCCAGCCGGAATGTCGGAATACTCGATTACCTGATAGAGATCGGTGGCGAGCAGCGGATGCCGCTCGGAAGGCACGGCCACCACGGTGTTGCCCATGGCGAGCGCCGGCGCCACCAGCGAGATGAAGCCGAGCAGCGGCTGATTGTCGGGCGCCACGACGCCGACGACGCCGACCGGCTCGTGCAGGGCAAGCGTGACGGCGCGCGCCGGCGGCTGGTGCACGCGGCCCTCGAACTTGTCGGTCAGGCCGGCATAGAGGAACAATCGTTCGATCGACTGCTCGACCTCCTCGCGCGCGGCCTTCGCCGTCACGCCGGTCAGCTGGACCAGACGGGCGGCGAACTCGTCGGCGCGGCCGGACAGGTTTTCAGCCAGATAGTAAAGCACCTGGCTGCGATTGAATGCGGTCGCCTCCGGCCACGCCTTGCATGCGCGGGCAGCGGAAACCGCATCGCGGATGTCCTTGCGGTTGCCGAGACCCACTTCGCCGGCAAGCCTGCCCTTGGAGGTTGCGATGGCGAGCGAATAGTTGCCGTCCGGCCGGACCTGCTTGCCGCCGATGAACAGCTTTGCCGTGCGGTCGATGACGGTGCCATCGGCCTGTTCAACAGGCTGAGCTGAAGCGGCAGCCGCTGCCTTGATGACCGGGCCGAGCGGCAGCTTCGCCGCCAGATATTCATACATGCCCTCGCGTCCGCCCTCGCGGCCAAAACCGCTTTCGCGGTAGCCGCCGAAGCCACAGGCGGCGTCGAACATGTTGGTGCCGTTGACCCAGACGACGCCGGCCTTCAGCTGTGGCGCGACATGCAGCGCAAGGTTGATGTTCTCGCTCCAGACCGAAGCGGCAAGCCCATAGCGTGTGTTGTTGGCGAGATCGATCGCTTCCTCGGTGTTGCGGAAGCTCATGACTGCCAGCACCGGGCCGAAGACTTCTTCCTGGGCAAGTATATTAGCCGGCGAAACACCGGTGGCGAGCGTCGGCAGGTGGTAGTAGCCGGAAGACGGCAAGGCCGCGTCCGGCTGCCAGCAGACGGCTCCCTGTTTTGCTCCTTCGGCGACCAGCCCCTTGACCCGGTCGAGCTGGCTGCGGTCGACCAGCGGCCCGATATCGGTGGTCTTGTCGAGTGGGCTGCCGAGACGCAGCCGGCTCATCCTCACCTTGACCTTGGCGATGAAGGCATCGGCGACGCCTTCCTGCACCAGCAGGCGCGAGCCGGCGCAACAGACCTGACCCTGGTTGAACCAGATGCCGTCGACCAGGCCCTCGACGGCGCTGTCGAGATCGGCGTCCTCGAACACGAGGAAGGCCGACTTGCCGCCGAGCTCCAGCGACAGTTTCTTGCCCGATCCGGCGGTCGCCTTGCGGATGATCTTGCCGACCTCGGAGGAGCCGGTGAAGGCGATCTTCTGGATGCCGGGATGGTTGACGATCGCCGCACCCGCTTCCGGCCCGCCCTGGACGATGTTGACGACGCCCTTGGGAACTCCAGCACGCTCGCAGATCTCCGCGAACAGGACAGCGGTCAGCGGCGTGAATTCTGCCGGCTTCAACACCACCGTGCAGCCGGCGGCGAGCGCCGGGGCGATCTTCCAGGCCAGCATCAGCAGCGGGAAATTCCAGGGAATGATCTGGCCGACGACGCCAACACCCTTGTGATCGGGAAAATCCCTGTCCAGCGCCTGCGCCCAGCCGGCATGGTGGATGAAATGGCGGATGGCCAGCGGCACGTCGATGTCGCGGCTCTCGCGGATCGGCTTGCCGTTGTCGATTGATTCCAGCACCGCGAACAGGCGCTGGTGGCGCTGCATGGCGCGGCCGATGGCGTAGAGCACCTTGGCGCGTTGATAGCCTGAGCTGGCGCTCCATTTCGGCAGCGCCTTCGTGGCGGCCGCGACCGCCGCATCGATGTCGGCGGCGCCGGCATCCGAAAGCTTGGCGAGCAGCTTGCCGGAGGACGGCTCGCTGGTCTCGAAGGTCTTGCCGCCGGCGGCTGCCTTCCACTCGCCGCCGATGAACAGCGCCTTGGAGAAGTCGCGGCCAGCGAGCCAGGCATCCGCCTCGTTGCGCGCCTCCGGCGCCGGGCCGTACTCCATGGCGTGATAGCGTTCGAGAATGTTCATGGGGCGCTCCTACCGCAGAAGGTTTTTGGTTCTTGGCGGGCGACTTCGCGGGCTAGGCCATCGCGTGGCGATGGTTGGCCGAATAGTGCCCGGTCAAATGATGCTCGAGCTGACGCTCGATGTCGGTGAGTAGGCTGGACGCACCGAAGCGGAACAGCTCCGGCTCCAGCCACGGTCGCCCAAGCTCTTCCTTCATCAGCACCAGCCAGTCGAGCGAGACCTTGGCGGTGGAAATGCCGCCGGCCGGCTTGAAGCCGATGAGGTAGCCGGTCTCCTCGAAATAGGCGCGGATGGCGCGCACCATGGCGAGGCCGACGGGAAGCGTGGCGTTGACGCTCTCCTTGCCGGTCGAGGTCTTGATGAAGTCGGCGCCCGCCATCATCGCCACCATCGAGGCCAGCATGACGTTGCGCAGCGTGGCGAGGTCGCCGGTGCCAAGGATGACCTTGAGATGCGCGTCGCCGCAGGCCTCGCGCATGGCGACGATCTCGTTGAACAGCTCCTGCCATTTTGCGCCATAGACCAGGCCGCGCGGGATGACGACGTCGATCTCGTCGGCGCCGTCGCGGACCGAGGCCTCGATCTCCTGCAGGCGCGTCGACAATGGCGCCAGGCCGTGCGGAAAGGCGGTGGACACGGCAGCGACATGGATGCCGGTGCCGCGCACCGCATCGACGGCCGTGGCGACGAAGGGATGGTAGACGCAGACCGCGGCCGGCCGGATGGTTTCGCCTTCTATGCCCAGCCCCTCGACGATATCGCGGCGGAACGGGTTGATCGCCTTGGCGCAGAGCCGGCGCACCCGCTCGTCGGTGTCATTGGAGTTCAGCGTCGTCAGGTCCATGCAGGCGACGGCGCGCAGCAGCCAGGCCGCCTGGTTGTCGGCCTTGATCGAGCGTCGCTTGGTCAGCGTCGCGACGCGGCGCTCCAGCGCCGAACGGTTGACGCTGCGCACCGATTCCAGGAAGCCGAGATCGAGCCGCATGCCGGGATTGCGCGCAATATGGCCTTGCGGCACGGGCGTGTTGGCGGCGGCGCGCGCCGGCAGCGAGGTGACCTTGGACGCGCCGAGGTCGGCGTCGCGGATTGTGCTGCTCATCTCCTGCCCTTCCATTCAGCGGCTTGCGCTTAATGCTTCGTGCGCGTCGTTCCCCAAGACCACTCGACAGCTTTGGGCGACACGCACGAAGATAGCCCGTGAAGCAGTGCTCCACGAGTCCTCAAAAGGCTCATAGCGGAAAAAGGCCGCGAAATCAGCTGATTTTTGACCGCATGGTCAAAACGGATTTGAGCGGGAGCTGAAGCCTCCCGGCTACGGCTCAGCCGACGAAGGCGCGCTCGACGACGAAGCTGGCGGGATGGCTGAGCGAACCTTCCTGGAAGCCGAGGCTTTCGGCCAGTTCCTTGACGTCCTTCAGCATGTGCATCGAGCCGCAGATCATGATGCGGTCGGTCTCGGGATTGAGCTTGTCGATGCCGAGGTCGGTGTAGAACTTGCCCGAGCCGATCAGCGCGGTGATGCGGCCCATGCGCGCCGACTCTTCGCGCGTGGTGGAATTGTAGAGGGTGACGCGGCCGCCGGTCAGCTCGCCGATCAGCGGATCGCTCTCGAGTGCCGCCACCAGTTCCTGGCCATAGGTGAGCTCGGCATTGTCGCGGCAGGTATGGGTCAGGATGACCTGGTCGAACTTCTCATAGGTGTCGGGATCGCGCAGCAGGCTGGCAAAGGGCGCGATGCCGGTGCCGGTCGAGATCATGAACACGCGCTTGGCGGGCGTCAGCGCGTCGAGCACCAGCGTGCCGGTTGACTTCTGGCGCATGATGACGGTGTCGCCGACCTGGATCTTTTGCAACTCGGAGGTCAGCGGACCATCCGGCACCTTGATCGAGAAGAATTCCAGCTCGTCGTCCCAGGACGGGCTGGCGACCGAATAGGCGCGGAAGATCGGCTTCTCGGCATTGGGCAGGCCGATCATGACGAACTCGCCGGAGCGAAAGCGCAGCGACTGCGGCCGGGTGATGCGGAACGAGAACAGACGGTCGGTGTAATGCTTCACCGATACGACGGTTTCGGCATAGACATTGGCCGGAATCGGGAACTGCAGCGGCTTGGCGCCGGCGGCGTTCAACGCGGGTGTCGTGTTCATCAAACCCAACCTTCTGGCCCAGGCTTATGGCGCTGGCGCCAAACCTTCTCCTGCGCGCCCGAACGGTCAGGTTCCGGCGTGCTCCTCGCACACTGCCAAGCGGTAAGCTCTTGTGTCCGGAATTTATTAGTATACAAATGATATTTGCGTCAAGATGGTAGCGTAAAACGCCTTTCCAAACCGAGGCATATCCGTAGTCCGCGCATTTCGGGTTTCGACAATGAAAGAGAATTTTTCGGCGCAACCGCGGGATTCCCTGGGCAGCGTCGTCGCCGGCATCGATGTCGGCGGCACCTTCACCGATCTCATCCTGATCGACGGCAAGGATGCCGGCAAGGTGCATATCGCCAAGACCCCGACTACAGTCGAGAACCAGGCTTTCGGCGTCGTTTCGGCGCTCGGCGCGACAGGCTTTGCTGTCGACGGCATCGACCTCATCGTGCATGGCACGACCACCACCACCAACGCGGTGCTAGAACGCCGGCTGGCCAGGACCGGCATGATCACCACGCTCGGCTTTCGCGACGTCATCGAGCTTGGCCGGCGCACGAGGCCGCAGCCCTACGGCATGACGGGGACATTTGTGCCGGTCATTCCGCGCGATCTCAGGCTCGAAGTCGCGGAGCGCGTCGAGGCATCAGGGGCGGTTCGCGTCCCGCTCGACGAGGCAGGCATGCGTGATGCGGTGCAGAGGCTGCTGGACGCCGGCTGCGAGTCACTCGTCATCCACTTCCTGCACTCCTACGCCAATCCTGCGCATGAGCAGCGCGCGGCCGAGATCGCAAGGGGGATCTGGCCGAACGGCTACATCACAACCGGCCATGCGCTGCTGTCGGAAGCGCGCGAATTCGAGCGTGGCGTGACCGCTTCGGTCAACGCCTCGGTGCAGCCGATCCTGGAGCGCTATGTCGAGCGGCTTCGCAAGGAACTCGCCGCGAAGGGCTATGCCCGCGACTTCCTGATCATGAACGGCAATGGCGGCATGATCTCGGCCCGCTTCGTCACCCGGGAATCGGCAAAGACGGTGATGTCCGGCCCGGCCTCGGGCGTCATCGCGGCCGCCTATACGGGCAAGCGCGCCGGCTTCGAGAACCTCGTCACCTACGACATGGGAGGCACCTCGACCGACGTGGCGCTGATTCGCAATGCCGAGCCCGCGGTGTCGAACGAGATCGAGATAGAATATGCGATGCCGATCCATGTGCCGATGGTGGCGGTGCATACGGTCGGCGCCGGCGGCGGCTCGATCGCGCGTGTCGACGCGGCCGGCCTGATCCAGATCGGCCCGGAAAGCGCCGGCGCCAATCCGGGCCCGATCTGCTACGGGCGCGGCGGCACCGAGCCGACCATCACCGACGCCAATCTTGTGCTGGGGCGGCTGGCGCCGAAGAAACTGCTCGCCGTCGACAATCCGGTCACCGTCGAGCGCGTCACCGGCATATTCGAAGACAGGATCGGCAAGCGCACCGGCCTCTCGGGCGTCGAGGCGGCAGGCGCAATCCTGAGGCTCGGCAACATCAAGATGGCCGGCGCCATCCGCATGGTCTCGGTGGCGCGCGGCCACGACCCGCGCGATTTCGCGCTATTCGCCTTCGGCGGCGCCGGGCCTCTGCACGCGACGGCACTCGCCCGTGAGCTTGGGCTGCCAAAGGTGCTGGTCCCGGCGCGGCCAGGCATCACCAACGCGCTCGGCTGCGTCGTCGCCGATCTCCGGCATGACTTCGTCAACACGATCAACCAGCCGGTGGCGCTGCTCGATGAAGCCTTGCTTCACGAGGTGTTGGAACGGCACCGGAGCGAAGGCGAGGAGCTGATTGCCAAGGAAGCGGTGAAGCCGGACATGATCGGCGTCACACACTCCGCCGACATGCAGTTCGTCGGCCAGACGCACATCATCAACGTGCCGCTGCCATTGTCTACCGTGACCCGCGCGACGCTGCAGCTTCTGTTCGAAAAGGCCTATTTCGCCCGCTTCAAGGTCGAGTTGCCGGATATCCGCGCCAACCTCGTCAACCTCAACACCTCGGTCACCGGTGTGCGCCCGGCGATCGATCTCTCGCGGCTGATCGACCCGGCTGGGCGCGCGGCGACGCTAGAGGAAGCCCGGCGCGAGACCAGGCCGGTCTGGTATCACGGCACCTGGCACGACACGCCTGTCTATGCCCGCGAAAAACTGCCGCTCGATGCCGTCATCGAAGGACCGGCGATCCTCGAACAGATGGACGCCACCACCGTGCTCGAGCCCGGCGACACGGCACGCGCGGATGCCGACGGCAACATCATCATCGACATCGGCGAGGCCTGAGATGAGCACGCTCGACACCATCACGCTTTCGGTCCTGCAGGCGGCACTGCAGCAGGTTTGCGACGAGATGGATCTGACGTTTTCCCGCGCGGCGTTCTCGCCCGTCATCGCCGAGGCCAATGACCGCTCCGACGGCATCTATTCGGCGGTTGACGGTTCGCTGATCGCGCAGGGCAGCCAGGGCCTGCCGGTGTTCGTCGGCGTCATGCAGTATTCGACGAAAACCGTGATCGAGATGATCGCCGATGGCCGCTGCCTGGCGCCCGAGCCGGGCGACATCTACATCGTCAACGATCCCTATCTCGGCGGCACCCATCTGATGGATGTGCGCTTCGTCATGCCGGTCTACCGCGGCGAAAAGATCTTTTGCTGGCTCTCCAACACCGGCCACTGGCCGGACATTGGCGGTTCGGTGCCGGGCGGCTTTTCCGCTTCGGCCACCGCCGTCGAGCAGGAGGGGTTGCGGCTGCCGCCTGTGAAACTGTTCAAGAAGGGCGTGCTCGATCCGGAGATTTACGCCATCATCTGCTCCAACATCCGCGTCGCCGACCAGCGCATCGGCGACATCCGCGCCCAGGCCGCGGCACTGCTGATCGGACAGGACAGGCTCAACGGAATCCTGGATCGTTACGGTAATGAAACGGTTATCGAGGCGATCGCCGAGCTGCGCCGCCGCGCCGCCGACCAGATGCGCGCCAACATCGCCGCCATTCCGGACGGCGTCTACCGCTCCAAGGCCTTCGTCGATTCCGACGGCGTGGTGAACGAGCCGCTGACGATTGCGCTCGCCGTCGAGAAAAAGGGCGACACGCTCACCTTCGACTTCGCCGGCTCCTCGAAACCCTGCGCCGGGCCGATGAACAGTGTGCTGGCGACGACGCTGTCGTCGGTCTATCTCGCCATGCGGCATATCTTCCCGGATGTGCCGATCAGCGCCGGCGCCTTCGAGCCGCTTGACGTCAAGCGGCCGGAAGGGACCTTCCTCGACGCCCGCTATCCGCGTCCGGTCTCGGGCTGCGCGGCGGAGGTCTCGCAGCGCATCGCAGAGGCCGTCTTTGCGGCCATGGTCCAGGCGCTGCCGGACAAGGTGACGGCCGCCCCGGCCGGCTCCAGCGGCAATTTCGCGCTCGGCGGCAACGATCCGGCGCGCGGCCGCGACTATGTCATGTACCAGATCTCCGGCGGCGGCTATGGCGGTAATGCCGGCCATGATGGCCTGACCAATGGCTGCTCGACCATCGGCATCTCCAAGTCGCCGCCGGTCGAGATCATGGAGCAGGCTTTTCCGGTGCTTTACCGCCACTATGCGCTGCGCGAAGGTTCGGGCGGCGCCGGCAAGCAGCGCGGCGGCTTCGGTCTGGCCTACGAGGTCGAGATCCTGCGCGGCGATGCCCGCGCCTCCTTCGTCATGGACCATGGCCGCTTCGGCCCGCAAGGCGCGCTCGGCGGCAAGGATGGCGCGCCCAATACGGTGACGGTGTTCCGCGGCGGCGAGGCGCATGTGCCGCCGCATCTGTCCAAGGAGCAGGACATTTCCCTCAAGGCCGGCGACCGCGTGCGCGTCGGCACCCCGGGCGGCGGCGGCTATGGCGATCCGGGCGAGCGTGACCCGAAGCTGGTCGCCGAGGATGTCAGGCTCGGCTACTATACGGCCGAGCAGGCCAGGGAGATGTTCGGCGTCGATGCAGGATAGGGCTGGCAAACCGGCCGGGCTATCCGCTTTGAGCGCGATCGAGAAGTCGACCCGTTAGTTGCTCGGCACCTCGGCGAGCAACTTGCTCCACCGAGGCGCTGTCATAAGCCGGCTTCAGATGTCCAGATTGGCGACCGACAGCGCATTGTCCTGGATGAACTCACGCCGCGGCTCCACCTCATCGCCCATCAGCCGCGAGAACAGCGAGTCGGCGTCGGTGGCGTCGGTGACCTTGACTTGCAGTAGCGAGCGCACGTTCGGGTCCAGCGTGGTTTCCCAAAGCTGCTCGGCGTTCATCTCGCCAAGGCCCTTGTAGCGCTGCATGGTCAGGCCCTTGCGGCCGGTCGCGAACACCGCGTTGAGCAGCGCCAGCGGTCCCGCAATGGTCTCGGAGACCTCCTTGCGGCGCAGCACGGGCGGCTCGCTGTAGATTTCGGCCAGGCGCGAGGCATAGCGGTCGAGCTGGCGCGCATCGGCCGAATTGATCAGCCCGGCGTCGAGCTGCACGAACTCCTTCACGCCGCGCACCGTGCGCTCGAACACATAGCCGCCGACGCCGTCATTGGAGGTCGACAGGCGGCCGGTCCAGCCACGCTCGGTATCCTCGGCGATCAGGTCGAGGCGCTTGGCGACGCGCTCGGCCATGGCGTTGGCGCGGCCGAGATCGGCAAGGACATCGGCGTTGAGAGCGCCGGCGATCGCCGCCTGTTCGACGACGCTGCGGTTGTAGCGCGTGTGCAACCCGTTGATCAGCTGGCGCACAGCCAGCGCGTCGTCGATGGCGCTGTGCAGGTCCTGGCCGGTCCGCACCTCGCCGGAGCCCAACGTCAGCGACGCTTCCTCCAGCCCGGAATCGATCAGATATTCCTCATAGGCGCTTTCGTCCTTGAGGTATTGCGAGCTTTTTCCCCGCGTCACTTTGTAGAGCGGCGGCTGGGCGATGTAGAGATGGCCGCGCTCGATCAGCTCCGGCATCTGACGGAAGAAGAAGGTGAGCAGCAGCGTGCGGATGTGCGCGCCGTCGACGTCGGCGTCGGTCATCAGGATGATCTTGTGGTAGCGCAGCTTGTCTGCGTTGAACTCGTCCTTGCCGATGGAGGTGCCGAGCGCGGTGATCAGGGTGCCGATCATGTCGGAGCTCAGCATGCGGTCGAAACGAGCGCGCTCGACGTTGAGGATCTTGCCGCGCAGCGGCAGGATGGCCTGGTTCTGGCGCGAACGGCCGCCCTTGGCCGAGCCGCCGGCTGAGTCTCCCTCGACGATGAAGATTTCGGACTTCGCCGGATCGCGCTCCTGGCAGTCGGCGAGCTTGCCGGGCAGCGAGGTGACGCCGAGCGTGCTCTTGCGGGTGATGTCGCGCGCCTTGCGCGCCGCCTCGCGGGCCGCCGCCGCCTGGATCACCTTCTCGACCACCACTCTGCCTTCGGTCGGATGCTCTTCCAGCCAGGTGCCGAGCGCCTCGTTGACGAGGCTTTCCACCACCGGGCGGACCTCGGAGGAGACCAGCTTGTCCTTGGTCTGCGAGGAGAATTTCGGATCCGGGACCTTGACCGACAGCACTGCCGTCAGACCCTCGCGGCAGTCGTCGCCGGTCAGTGACACCTTTTCCTTCTTGGTCTGGCCGGAAGCATCGCCATAGCCGGTGATCTGCCGGGTCAGCGCGGCGCGGAAGCCGGCCAGATGCGTACCGCCGTCGCGCTGCGGGATGTTGTTGGTGAAGGCCAGCACATTCTCGTGGTAGCTGTCGTTCCACCACATCGCCACCTCGACGGTGATGCCGTCGCGCTCGGCCCGGATCGCGATCGGCGTCTGAATCAGCGGCTTCTTGACCCGGTCGAGATATTTGACGAACTCTTCCAGGCCCCCGTCATAGTGCAACTCGTGACGGACCAGGTCGGCATGGCGGGCGTCGGTCAGCACGATGCGTACACCGGAATTGAGGAAGGCGAGTTCGCGCAGCCGGTGCTCCAACGTTCCATAGTCGAACTCGACCATGGTGAAGGTCTCGGCCGACGGGAAGAAGGTGATCTCGCTGCCACTGCGGCCCTCATAGGTGCCGGGGCGCTTGTCCTGCTCGTAGCCGCCGGTGACCTTGAGCGGCGCGTCGGCATTGCCGTGCGTGAAGCCCATTTCGAAGATCTCGCCATTGCGGCGGATCTTGAGCTTGAGCCAAGCCGAGAGCGCGTTGACCACCGAGACGCCGACGCCGTGCAGGCCGCCCGACACCTTGTAGGAGTTCTGATCGAATTTGCCGCCGGCATGCAGCTGCGTCATGATCACTTCGGCCGCCGAGACGCCTTCGCTGGGGTGGATGTCGGTCGGAATGCCGCGGCCATTGTCGATGACCGTGACCGAACCGTCAGGGTTGAGCGTCACCGAGACCAGGTCGGCATGGCCGGCCAGCGCCTCGTCGATGGCGTTGTCGACCACCTCATAGACCATGTGATGCAGGCCCGAGCCGTCGTCGGTGTCGCCAATATACATGCCCGGCCGCTTGCGCACGGCATCCAACCCCTTCAAAACCTTGATGGAATCGGCGCCGTACTCGGCTTCCGCGCCATTGGCGCTTTCAGTCTGATCGCTCATGAAAACCTGTCTGATTGATGGCTGCTGGTCCAGCGCTGGAAACTGGCTCCGAATCGCGCCGTTTTGATGTCCTAGATATAGGCGCAAATGCCGGTTTTTCCAAGGTTTGCCGGCATTTCCAGGCGGGAAAGCCGGCTGTCCGGAAGCGGCCGCGCCGCAGGCTATTTTGTCCTGGCCAGCCGATCCTGAAGAAACTTGATCATGAACTTGTATCGCGGCGCCAGCCGGCCGCTGCGGTCGAGCTCCAGCGTCCGCTCGAGCGCCTCGGAAAGCACGGCCCTCGGGTTCCTCGCGACCTGAGAATAATCGATCATCGCGACCACCAGGTCGCGCTGCCAGGTGGCGTTTTCGGGGTCGGACTGGGCAAGCTCCTGGCGGATGTCCAGGCTGTCCTCGAAGGCCTTCCGCGCGCCCTTGATGTCGCGCTGCTTGGCCTTCAGCATGCCGATCTCGGACAGTGTTATCGACAGGTCGCGCTGCCAGTCGGAATTGGCCGGATCGAGCCTGGCCAGCCTGTCGACGATGGTGAAACTGTCGAGATAGAGCTTGAGCGCGCCCTTGCGATCGCCCTGGATGGCGAGCACGCCCGCGACTTTCTCCAGGCTGACCGAGAGGTCACGCTGCCAGTCCGTGTTGTCCGGATCGCTGTCGGCCAGCGCCTGGGCCTGAGACAACGCTTGTCGGTAGGCCGAAAGGGCGGCCGGCCAGTTCTCCTGGTCGTTCAGCGCGTTGCCGACCTTGGTGTTGCCGACCGACAGATCGCGCTGCAGCTCGGTGTTGTCCGGGTCGCGGCTTGCCAGCCTTTCGACGATGTCCAGGCTGTCCCGGTAGGCAGCGAGCGCGCCGGCGGGATCGTCGCGCTCGCGCTTGAGATCGCCGATCGTGTCATGGCTGACCGAGACGTCGCGCTGCCGCTCGGCATTGTCGGGCTGCTTCGCGGCCAGCGCCAGCCGGATCCTCAGGCTTTCCTCATAGGCGGCCTGCGCATCGTCCAGCCGGCCGGCGGCACGGGCAAGGCCGGCGATCTCGTCATAGGAAATGGTCAGCTCGCGCTGCAGGTCGTCGCGCTCTGGCCCATGGCCGGCGAGCTCCTTCTTGATCGACAGGCTTTCCTGGTAGGCCTGCGCGGCGCCGGCCAGGTTGCCTTGCGTCATCAGCACATTGCCGATCTTGTCGTCGTTCATGGCAAGGTCGCCGAACCATTCCAGCCGGCCGGGATCGGCCGCGGTCAGCTCGGAAAGCATCGTCCGCGCCGTCTGGTAATTGTCCAGGGCCGCCGGCAGGTCGCCTTGCGTCATCCTGATATTGCCGAGCTTGGTGTGGCTGACGGCGAGGTCGCGCCGCACGCTGGGGTCGGTCTCCTGCCGCACGCGCTGCTCGAGATTGGCCAGCAGCGCCTCGTAGGCGCGGCCGGCGGCGGCGGTGTTGCCGACCGTGATGTAGAGCTTGCCGAGCTCGTCCAGCGTGCGGATCTGGCGGTCGGCATCGTCGAGCTTGAGCGCCGACTGCCCGGCCTCGCCATAGAGCGACAGCACCTCCTCGTAGTCCCTGATCGCCGCGGCGTAGTCGAGGTCGGCGCGCGCCGCGCCCGCCGACAGATAGCGTGTTGCGGCTTCCGACAGTGTGCGGCTGACGAAATTGGCTTTTAGCGCCTTGCGCGAGGTGCTGTCGATCTCGGCCGCCGCCGCGAGTTTTTCACGCGCCGCGTCGAAGGCGCCGAGCGAGAGCTGCTCCTCGGCCTGCCGGCGCAGCGCCGTCACCTGCGGGTCGTCCGAGGCCAGCGTCTTCATCTCGCCGCGCACCTTGACGAAGGCATCCGCCGCCTCGCGCAGCCTGGCGTTCAGGCTCTCGCCCGAAAGATGGCTGGTGTCGGTGCTGATCAGCGCGCCGTAGAGCGGCGCCAGCGGCATGTCGGCGTCGCTGGCGATCTGCTCGACCTCGCCGCGCATTTCCGGCGTCACGTCGGCCATGGCCAGCAGCAGCCGCTCACGTTCCGGCAGCTGTTCCTTGGTCGTGGCGGCGAAGAACAACTGCGGCAGGCCGCTTTCGACATAGG
>NZ_RZOT01000229.1:0-8916 GCF_003999085.1 Mesorhizobium sp. M4A.F.Ca.ET.090.04.2.1 | reverse complement strand
GGCCCAAGGACCGCGACGTGCTCGCCGCCTACGGCAAGGCGCTCGCCGCCAACGGGCAGTTCGAGCCGGCGCTGGATGCTGTGCGCCGCGCGCAGACGCCTGAATATCCGGACTGGCGGCTGGTGTCGGCCGAAGCCGCGATCCTCGACCAGCTCGGCCAGCGGGACGAGGCGCGCCAGGACTACCGCAAGGCGCTCGACCTCAAGCCGAACGAACCCTCGATCCTGTCCAATCTCGGCATGTCTTATGTGCTGGAAGGCGACCTGCGCACCGCCGAGACCTACATGCGCTCGGCGGCCCAGCAGCCGAACGCCGACAGTCGCGTGCGCCAGAATCTGGCGCTGGTCGTCGGCCTACAGGGCCGCTTCGACGAGGCCGAGAAGATCGCCTCGCAGGAGCTCTCGCCCGAACAGGCGCAAGCCAATGTCGCCTATTTGCGCCAGATGCTCGCCCAGCAGAACGCCTGGAACCAGCTGAAGGACCAGGACAAGGCAAAAGACACGCCCGCGACCAACTGACGGCATCGCCAGCGTCAGCCGATTCCTCAAGGTCATCGGCAATGGATCAGTTTGAAATTTGAGTTTTAGCTTTCAGCGAGATCGGATCGGTTTCGATCAGACGGAGGGACTTCACCATACCGGCGGTCTCGGCCTTGTATTTGAGAAAATGTGGCGTGGTCAGGTGCGCTTCATAAGCCGCCTGATCGGCATAACCTTCAATGACGCGGACGATATGCGGGCTTTCTCTGACCGACACCGCGAATAGAAAAAGCACCCCAGACTCTAGCCTCACAGAGGCTTCCGTCTCTTCAGAGATGAGAGCGGCGTAGGCGTCGAGGCAGTCGGCGTCGATCTCCAGGTCCGCTATCCTCACAATCATTGGCTATCCGTTTCATGTATGGCCTGCATGCAGCCGGCTTCTCGGCTTCCCTCTTCTCGATCTGCGCGACAATGATCTACCAAAGCTGGTCAGTAACGCCAGCGGCCATTGCCGGCGTCAAGCGCAGCCTTTTTCGTCAGCTTCCGGGTGTCGCTGCCCTACTGACTGCTTGAATTGTGCTGATCGCCGAAGATGCCGCGCTGGCTGACCTGGATGCCGGCCGGCCCCAGGATGATGGCGAACAGCACCGGCAGGAAGAACAGGATCATCGGCACGGTGAGCTTGGGCGGCAGGGCGGCTGCCTTCTTCTCCGCCGCGTTCATGCGCATGTCGCGGCTTTCCGAGGCCAGCACGCGCAGCGCATGCGCGACCGGCGTGCCGTAGCGCTCGGCCTGGACCAGCGCCTGCGACACCGACTTGACCGATTCCAGGCCGGTGCGGCTGGCAAGGTTCTCGTAGGCCACCTTGCGCTCCTGCAGATAGGAGAGCTCGGCGTTGGTGAGCACGAACTCTTCCGCGAGCGCCACCGACTGACCGCCGATCTCGTCGGCGACCTTGCGCAGCGCTGCTTCCACGGACATGCCCGACTCAACGCAGATCAGCATCAGATCCAGCGCGTCCGGCCACGCCATCTGGATCGACTGCTTGCGCTTGGTGGCGCGGTTGTTGACGTAAAGGATCGGCGCATAGAAGCCGCCATAGGCAACCACAACGCAGACAAACAGCTTGATGAAGGGTGGCTGCTGGGGCAGGCCGCCGAGCACGAACAGGTAGACGGCCGCGAGCGCGAAACCGACGAAGGGCAGGACCAGGCGGAAGAACAGGAAGCGCGTCAGCGGATTCTGGCCGCGAAACCCGGCCACTTTGAGCTTCTGCAGCGTGCCTTCATCGGCCAGCGCGCGCCTCAGGTCCAGCCGATCGACGATGTTGCGCATGCCGATCGACTGCTCTTCGCGCAGGCCCTTGCGGCGGCGATCGGCTTCGTTGGCCAGCCGTGCGCGCTGCTTGGCGCGCAGTTCCTCGCGCTCCAGCGCCACCGATTTCATGCGCGACTTAAGCTGGTTGCCGCCAAGCGCCGGCAAGAGCGTGAAGACCGTCGCGAACACCGCGATGCCGACCAGCAAGGCGATCAGAAAGCCGGGGTCGGTGAGGGATTTGACGACCTGGTCTGTCACTGACGCCCCCTAGACTTCGAAGTTCATCATCTTACGCATCACCAGGATGCCGATCGACATCCAGACCAGCGAACAGCCGATGATCAGGTTGCCCGTGCTGGTGGTGAACAGCGGCATGATGTAGTTCGGGCTCGACAGGTAGACGAGGAAGGCGACGACGAAAGGCAGGGCGCCGATGATGACGGCCGATGCCTTCGCCTCCATCGACAGCGCCTGCACCTTGGCCTTCATCTTCTTGCGGTCGCGCAGCACGCGCGAGAGGTTGCCAAGCGCCTCGGAGAGGTTGCCGCCCGCCTGTGACTGGATCTGGATGACGATGCCGAAGAAGCCCGCCTCCGCGCACGGCATGGTTTCGGACATGCGGATGGTGGCGTCGGGGATCGACATGCCCATCTGCTGCGAATCGATGATGCGGCGAAACTCGGTCCTGACCGGCTCCGGAGACTCGTTGGCGATCAGACGGATGGCATCGTTGAGTGGCAGGCCTGACTTGACCGCGCGCACGATGATGTCGAGTGCGTTCGGAAACTCGTTGAGGAATGCCTTGACCCGGCGGCTGCGGCGGAACGAGACGAACCAGCGCGGCAAGCCGAACGCGCCGGCCAGCAATGCGCCCGGCAGCACCAGAAGGGGCGCGCCGGCCACGTAGGCGAGCACCATGAGGGCGATGCCGCAGATCGCCGAGTAGATATAGAAGCGCTCGATGGAGACCTGCATGCCGGCCTGGCGGATCTGCACCTTGAGCGGCGGCTTCTTGACGATGCGATCGTTGGATCTCTGCTTTTCGTCGAGCTGCTTCAGCGTATCCTGGAGGGACTTTCGCCGCTTTACCGCCTCGGCGGCGCGGTCGCGCGAAGCCTTGACGATCGACCGGTCGGTTTCAGCCGTCTTGATGGTCTCAAGCCGCTTGCCGACCTGCTTCTCGTTGCTGATACGGGTGAACAGGAAAGCATAGGCGACCGCGCCGGCGCTGAAGCCAGCCAGCACGACAAACGCAAGTACGGTGCTGTCAATTCCGAACATCGACCAGAGCCCCTACGCCTCCAAATGCGTCAGCCAGCGTTTTTCTCCATAGCCTCGAGCGCGGTCGCGAGGCGCTGCTCCTCGCCATAATAACGGGCGCGATCCCAGAAATGTGGACGGCCGATACCGGTCGACACATGCTCGCCGATCAGCCGGCCGCCCGCGTCCTCACCCTTGATGTTGTAGAGGATGAGGTCCTGCGTGATGATGACGTCGCCTTCCATGCCGATCACTTCGGTGATGTGGGTGATGCGGCGCGAGCCGTCGCGCAGGCGGGCCGCCTGGATGATCACGTCGACCGAGCCGACGACGATCTCGCGCACGGTCTTCTGCGGCAGCGAATAACCGCCCATCGCGATCATCGATTCGATACGGTTCAGGCACTCGCGTGGGCTGTTGGAGTGGATCGTTCCCATCGAACCGTCGTGGCCGGTGTTCATCGCCTGCAACAGGTCGAACACTTCCGGTCCGCGCACTTCGCCGACGATGATCCGCTCGGGCCGCATGCGCAGGCAGTTCTTGACCAGGTCGCGCATCGTCACCTCGCCCTCGCCCTCGAGATTGGGCGGACGGGTTTCGAGGCGAACCACATGCGGCTGTTGCAGCTGCAGTTCGGCGGAGTCCTCGCAGGTGATGACGCGCTCCTCGCGGTCGATGTAGTTGGTCAGGCAGTTGAGCAGGGTCGTCTTGCCTGAGCCGGTGCCGCCCGAGATGACGACATTGCAGCGGACTCGGCCGATGATCTTGAGGACCTCGGCGCCCTGCGGCGAGATCGCGCCGAACTTGACCAGCTGGTCGAGCGTCAGCTTGTCCTTCTTGAACTTGCGGATGGTGAGGGCGGTGCCGTCGATGGAGAGCGGCGGCGCGATGACGTTGACGCGGGAACCGTCGGGAAGGCGGGCGTCGCAGATCGGGCTCGATTCGTCGACCCGGCGGCCAACCTGGCTGACGATGCGCTGGCAGATATTGAGGAGCTGCTGATTGTCGCGGAAGCGTATGCCGGTCTGTTCGACCTTGCCGTTGACTTCGATGTAGACGTTCTTGGAGCCGTTGACCATGATGTCGGCGATGTCGTCACGGGCAAGCAGCGGCTCCAGCGGCCCGTAGCCGAGCACATCGTTGCAGATATCCTCGAGCAATTGCTCCTGCTCGGCGATCGACATCGCGAAATTCTTGATCGCGATGATGTCGTTGACGATGTCGCGGATTTCCTCGCGCGCGCTTTCGGGATCGAGCTTGGCGAGCTGCGACAGGTCGATCGTGTCGATGAGGGCGGAAAAGACCTGGCTCTTGGTGTCGTAGTAGGTCTCGCTGCGCTCGCGCTGGACCTTCTTCGGCTCCGGCGCCAGCGGCGGCGGCTCGACCGGGCGGCGGGCGGGCTGAGCGGCCGGCTCTCCGGCCTGCGGCGGCGCGGCGGGCCGCGCAAGAACCGCGGCGTCCGCGGATCCAGGCGCCGCCGGCCCCGGTGCCGGCTGGCGGAATTCCGGCTTGAACCGGTTGCCGTCGTCAGAGCCTCTCTTACCAAACATGATCGACTACCAATTCCGCCGCCTGAGCGTTATTTCTTGTTGCGCGAGAGCTTGCCGAGAAGCGAGCCGAGACCCGCCTTCTTCTTGGTCTTGATTTCGCTGCGTCCGGTCAGCACATGCGCGATCTCGTCGATGATGCCTACGATCGGGCTCTTGGCATCCATCTCGCCCAGCATGCGCCCGTTGTTGGCCGCGTTGCCAAAGAGCAGCGGTTCGAACTGGATGACCGCCATCGGCGTGATGCCGAGCGGCTCGGCAAAATCCGACGGCCCGATCTCGGGACGCTTCGGCACGCCCGCCTGATTGATGACGAGCCTTGGCGCCGGATCGTTCGGACGCAGCCTTTTCAGCATGTCCACCATGTTCTTGGTGTTGCGCAGATTGGCCAGTTCCGGCGTCGCGGTGATGACGACCTCATCCGCCTTGATGAGGATGCTCTTGGCCCATCCCGTCCAGACATGCGGGACATCGAGGACCAGGAGCGGCGCGCTGCGCTGGGCCGTGTCGATAAGCTGCGAGAAGGCGTCGGGATCGAAGTCGTAGACCCGCTCGAGCGTGGATGGGGCCGCAAGCAGCGACAGGTGTTCTGCGCATTGCGCAAGCAACCGGTCGAGATAGACCTCGTCGACGCGCTCGGGCGAAAACACCGCCTCTGCGATGCCTTGCGCCGGATCCTGGTCGAAATTGATGTTGGCCGTTCCGAAGGCAAGATCGAGATCGGCCACGACCACTTCGGACTTGAACAGCGACGACATCGCCCAGGCGACATTGTGGGCGATGGTCGAGGAGCCGACGCCGCCCTTGGCGCCGATGAAGGCGATCGAGCGGCCGATCGGCTCGGCCTCCGGATCGACGAAGATCGACGAAACCACGCTGACGATGTCGGTCATCGACACCGGTGCGATGACGTATTCGGAAATGCCGGAGCGGATGAGCTCGCGATAGAGGCCGACGTCGTTGTAGTGGCCGATCACCACGACCTTCGAGGACGGATCACAATATTCGGAAAGCTGCGCCAGCTGCTCCAGCAGTTGCTTGGGCTCGCTGCGGGATTCGAGCAGGATCAGGTTGGGCGTCGGCGCCGACTGGTAGAACTCGATCGCGGTGGCGATGCCGCCCATATGAACCTTCAGATGGGCCTTCGCCATGCGCCGGTCCTCGCCGGCGAGGCGGACCGGACTGGCGACGCCCTCGGTTTCGCAAAAAGCCTGGATCGAGATGCGCGGGACCGGCCGCAAGGCCTGCATCGCGGCGATGTCCTGTTGCGAGGTATCGCCACCATCCAGTGGCGCGTCATAGGCAAGATTGCTCATCGTCATGCTCTCTCCCTGACTTGCGCCACTAGTAGGTCACTTCCGAGTTGCCGAGGAACTCGTCCGAAATGCCTCTGCTGCGATAGATGTCGATCACCTTGCTGCGGTTTTCGGCATCGATGTCGGATTGCTTGCGCGGCCCCAGCAGATCGGCCGGATTGGCCATCTGAGCGGCGAGGTTGTTCTGATACGAGCAGCCATAGTCGGCATAGTGCTTGTTTTCCGACGTCTGAAGCAGGTCTTCGGGCCAGCGTCCGCATTTGTCGGTCTGGGCCTTGATCGAGACGTAAGCGACGCGCACCGGCGCGGACGCTTCAGGCGATACCGACTGGTAGGACGTCATGACGATCCGGCTCCGGCTGACGCCGGCTGCGATGGCAAGCCTGGCGAAGTCGCGGCTGGCGGCGGCCGCGGCCACCTCGTTGGCCGACCCGACCGGGGCCGCGATCGTCAGCGCCGGGGCGGCGCTCTTGTCGTAGCCGTCGAGGAAGCCGAGCAGCGTATCGCGCTGGGAACCGGTCATGCCGCGGTCACCGGCGCCGACGGGAAGATCGATCTTCTGGTTTTTTTCAGCGATCACGATCGGATGGCTGGTGCGATAGTCGTCGGGGATGGCACCGACCGTAACGCTGTCGCGCTTCCAGCCTGCGCAGCCGGCAAGGGATGCGGCGAGCATGACCGCCAGGACCGGTGCGGCCGAGCGGCGGATCCGCTCGCGACCGGACTGTACTGGCGCTGCGGTCCCGATGATCTTCGATGACTGGAACATGTCCGCTTCCCCGCTCACTTGTAGATGAAGCCGACAACGCCGTGATAGCGGCCGTTGGGCCTGTCGGTCTGCATGGTGCCGTAGACGCGGTTGACGCGACCAAGGAACATGCCCGCGCCGTCGCTCGGCGCGTTGAAGTTGTCGTCCGGCTTGGCAAGTTCATTGCGCGCGACCGGCCTGGCCAGATAGGGCGTGATGATGATGACGAGCTCGCTTTCGTTGCGCACGAAGTCCTTGCTGCGGAAAAGCGTGCCGAGCACCGGGATCTTGGCCAAGCCTGGCAGCCCCGAAACAGCCTGACGAATATCGTCACGGACAAGGCCGGCTATCATCATCGAACCGCCCGACGGCAATTCGACCGTCGTATCGGCCAGTCTCTTGCGAATCGACAGCAAGGTGGTTCCCGGCAGAGCGCCGCCCCCCTCGAGGGTGGTCGCGCCTTCTGCAGTCGGCTCCGAGACGGACGTCCTGACCTTGAGACTGATCCGCCCAGCCGACAGAACCACCGGCTGGAACTCGAGGCCGATGCCGTATTCGAGCTTGTCGTTGGTGTATGTGATTTGGCCCGTTTGGTTGTCAGTCGACGTGTTGCTCGTCCGCGAAGTGATGAGATTGAACTCACCGCCCACCTTGAATGTTGCCTTTTCGCCCGAAACAGCTGTCAGGGTCGGTTCCGCAAGCGTCTTCATGACGCCGCTTTGTTCCATGGCATTGATGTAGGACTGGAGTTCCGCAGTACCTAGCGACAGTCCAGAGCTTTGCGAGAGCGGTTTGCCCAATCCGTAGTTGGTCGAGCTGACGGCACCCCAGGTGATGCCATTGCTGCCGCCATTGCCGACCATGTTGACGCCGAGTTGCTTCATCACCGAGCGGCTGACTTCCGCCACCGTCACCTTGAGCGTCACCTGGTCGTCGCCGATGATCTGCAGCAGGTTGACGATCTTCGAGACGCGGCGTTCCTGGTCGGGATTGTTGATATCGACACCGCCATTGGCCGACCCACCGGCGGCGGTCTGCGAATATTGTCCGGTGGTCGCCTCGCCGCCAGACACAAAGATGGTCGCCAGATCGACCGCGCGCTTGGCGTCGAGGGGGGTGTCCACGGTTCCGGTCAAGACGACGTTGTCGTTCAAAAGTTCGACCTTGATCTCGGAGGTCGGAAGGAAGCGCTTGAGGTAGTCCTCCAATCCGGCGACGTCGCGTTCGACCGCAAGGTCCAGGCTGACGATCTGCTCGCCATTGGGACCGAAGACGAAGATGTTGGTCTCGCCCACGGCCTTGCCGAACAGATAGATGCGCCTTGCCGTGCGCGTCACCGCATCGGCGACCGCCGGATTGGCAACGAGAATGTCATAGGCGTCGCTGGGCAGGTCGATGACCACCGACTTGTTGAGGCCGAGCTTTACGCGCTGCGTGGCGGTGGACGCCGACACCTGGGCGCTCCTTTTCGCGGCCTTCGCCTCGATAACTCCAGGCGCGCTGGTGCCGAGCAGGAACAGGCCGATCGCCGCTGCCACCATGAAGGGCAGTTTACCCTTTAGCCTCATTTCCTTGCTCCCACTTCGGAAACTTCGCCCGACTTGATCATCCGCACCGTGCCGCGCCGGCCGTTGCCGGAGACGAGGTAGTCAGCCTCGTTCAGATTCTTTTCGCTGGTGTCCGTGATCGAACGCAGCGCCAACGTCAGGCGATCGGCCATCTGCTGCGCGACCGTGATGATTTCGGCCTGCTGCGGCGTCAGCTCCAGAGTGGCTGTCTGGCCAACCCTGGTCTTCTTGCCCTCCTCGTCCTCCTGGATGGTCTGGTCGATCGCCAGGACGCGGATGTTCTTCAGGATGGTCTCGGTGGTGAAGCCGCTGCCACCCGTTCCAGTGTCGGAACGGCGGGTCATGATGACGTCAACGAAATCATTGGGAAGGATGAAGCCACCCGCCGAAGTGTCGGCAGATATGGCAGTGGCGACGGCGCGCATGCCGCTGGGCAGAATTGACGACATGAAGCTCTGCCCCTCGCCGATCAGCTTGGAGCGCCTCAGCGGCTCGCCCGTGTACATCGCCACGCGGGCAACGGAGCCCTTCAGCTTATCCAGCGCATCGGGCTCGGCGGCTCGGGTGATGAAATTGGCATTGATGCCGCCGGACGGCCAGGACTCCCAGCTGATGTTGTTCTCCAGCGGGCTGCCCATGGCGACATCGCCGGACAGGACGAGCACGTCCTGCAGGGCGATG
>NZ_RZOT01000228.1:0-8929 GCF_003999085.1 Mesorhizobium sp. M4A.F.Ca.ET.090.04.2.1 | reverse complement strand
CGCGACTGCAGTCGCGGGCGCAGCTTGGTCAGCGGGATCGTGCTCGCTGCCAACCATTGCGGTGCTGAGGCTACATGCCCTGCGGGCCATGGTTGTCGGCATCGTCCTGATATCATTCTTCTGGGGGCTTGGCAGGCTGCCACTCGCGGAGGCCGTCGGGCTCAGCTTCGTTGCGCCGTTGATCGCTCTCTTCCTCGCCGCGTTGTTGCTGGGCGAGCGAGTCCGGCGGGAGGCAATCTGGGCATCGATCGCCGGCATCGTTGGCGTGGCGATCATCGTGTCGCGCCAGTTCGGGCAGGCAAGCTATTCGCAAGACGCCCTGCTGGGCACGGCGGCGGTGCTCGTATCGACGGTGTTCTACGGCTACAACCTGATCCTCGCCCGGCAACAGGCGCTGGTGGCCAAACCAGTCGAGATCATGTTCTTCCAGAGCTTGGCCGTTGCAATCATCCTCGGCCTCGCCGCGCCGTGGCTCGCCGTCGCCCTGCCAGCCAATCTTTGGCTTCCCTTGGCCGGAGTGACAGCGCTGTCGCTTGCCGGCCAATTCCTGATGAGCTGGTCCTACGCCCGCGCCGAAGCGCAATATCTCATTCCAACGGAATATTCGGCCTTCATCTGGGCGATCGCGTTTGGCTGGTTCTTCCTCGACGAGGCGGTCACCTGGACGACGCTCGCGGGAGCATGCCTGATCGTCGCCGGCTGCCTGATCGCCGCGCGGGCAAACCCGAAACTTGCCGAGCCGATCGAGGCAGCCGTTTGACCGTCGCGGTCAGCGCTTTTCGGAATCGCGAAAGACCCCGGTCTCCACCTCGTGCATGAAGTGAGCGATGTGCGCCGCGCATTGGCGATGGTGCGTCTCAAGCAGCATGTGGCCGCTTTCAAAGACATGGATTTCGATGGCGTGGAGGTCGCGATTGTAGGCCATGACCTCATCCACCGCGAAGAAGGCATCATGGCGGCCCCACAGCACAAGGCAAGCTGGCCGGTGGTTGCGCAAGTAGGCCTGGATGGCGGGGAAGCGCGCGATGTGTGAGCCATAATCTGTGAAGAGTTCGAACTGAATGTCAGTGTTTCCGGGCCTCTCCAGGCGCTCGGTGTCGAGATGCCAACTCTCGGGCGGAAACAAGACCTTCAGACGTTCTGGAAGACCGCCGATATACTGGTTGCGGGTGCCCTCGAAATTCATCCAGTCCGGCAGCTTGGCGCGGTTGTCGTCCGTCGGTTCGGCGAAGAACACCTTGGGTGCGTCCCAAGCCGGTCCCAGCCCCTCCTCATGGGCATTGCCGTCCTGGACGATCAGGCCGAGGATACGATCCGGCCGTCGTGTCGCGAGATGGTAACCGACGGGCGCGCCGAAGTCGGTGATATAGAGAAAGAACCGCTCGAGACCAAGGGCCTCAATGAATGCCTCGATCGTGTTGGCGAGGTTCTCGAACGTGTAGTCATAGGCGTCGGTGGAAGGGGCGGACGAGAAGCCGAAACCGGGCATATCCGGTGCCACCACATAGGCTGTCTCGGCCAGTGGCTCGATGATGTTGCGATAGACATGTGAGGAAGTCGGATATCCGTGCAGCAGCAGGATTGCCGGACGGTCCGGGTCGCCGGCATGACGATAGAAAATGTCGAGGCCGTCGGCACGGATGGTTTCGTGCCGTGTCTTGTAAGGATCGGTTCGCATCGTCTGTCTCCCATGGCCCCGTGCTGCTGGCGACGCTCTGGCTTTGAAACCACATATCTGTATGATTACGGTTACATCGTAACTGCATAATGCGGTTAATAGGGTTATGTTCCATGGCGCAGACACACACCGAATGGGTGCCGGAGCACTTCATAGGCGGGCATTCCGCCCTGGACCTGTCGAACGCCGTGTTCGACCGGCGCGTGCCGGCGCCCGACAATGAACTGTTCAAGTCGACCCAGGATGTTGCCAACTGGTTCATGGCTTCAGGGCTTGCCGACCATCACCAGGCGCAGGCCGTTTCCGAGATCGAAGATGGGCGCTTCGTGGAACGGGTTCGCGAAGTCCGTGAAGCGTCTTTTCAGATTTTTGAGCCGATCGCCGCGGGCAAACCGTCCGCGACCGAGGCGCTCAGCGTCCTGTTCTCATGCGCGGCGAGCCCGCTAGCCACCGGGTCGGTCGACTTGCACGACACCAGACCGCAGCCAAGCCAGTGGCGGGACCCGGATGCCGTCACCGCGTTCCTTGCTTTGCTGTCGGTCGAAGCCTTCTTCAGCTTGCCGCGGGACAGGCTGCATTCCTGTCCTCGCTGCGGCTGGCTTTTCCTCGATACGTCGCGCGGCGGCAAACGCCGCTGGTGCAGCATGCGCACCTGCGGCAACCGCGAGAAGGTCTCGCGCCATAGGGGGCTTAGCGCCGCCTAATGTCAGCGCGCGATCTGCCGGTGACTGTCCGGCAGGCGCGTTGCGATCAGCTTGTCGATGCGGCGGCCGTCGAGGTCTACGACCTCGAAGCGCCAGCCCTGCGCATCGACGCATTCGCCGGTCGCCGGCAGGTGATGCAGATGCGACAGCACGTAGCCGGCGACGGTCTCGTAGTCGCGGTTTTCGGGCAGGTCGATGCCGAGCACCTCGGCCATCTCGTCGGCCTGCATGTAGCCGGCGAGCAGCCACGAGCCGTCTTCGCGCTTGACGGCGTTTTCCTCCTCGCCGGCATCGAGGTCCGAGCGGAAGACGCCGGTTATCGCTTCCAGAATGTCGGCCGGCGTGACGATGCCTTCGAAATGGCCGTATTCGTCATGGACCAGCGCCATCGGCACGTCCGATTCCTTCAGCTTCTGCAGCACGTCCAGCGCATCGGCCTGGTCGTGCACGATGGGCGCGGCGCGCACATGCTGGCGTGGCTCCAGCACCTTGCCGCCGAGGATCGCGGCCAGCACGTCGCGTGTCTGGACGACGCCGACCATGGCGTCGACATTGCCGTCCCCCGCGGGCAGGCGCGAATGCTGGGTCTCGATCAGCAGCCTCTTGATGGCCGCCTCGTCTGACTGCAGGTTGATCCAGTCGACCTCGGTGCGCGGCGTCATCACAGCGCGCACGGCGCGGTCGCCGAGCCGCATGACGCCGGCGATCATGCGGCGCTCGTCTGATTCGATGGTGCCGTGATGCTCGGCTTCGGCGACCAGCATCTTGATCTCCTCGTCGGTGACCTTCTCTTCGCTCTCGCCGCGCTGGCCGAGCAGCCAGAGGACGGCGCGACCGGAAATGTCGAGCAGGAAGACGAGCGGCGCCGAGACGGTGGCGAGGACGGTCATCGCGGGCGCCGCCCGGACGGCAACCCGCTCGGGATCGCGCAGCGCGATCTGCTTCGGCACGAGCTCGCCGACGATCAGCGAAGCGTAGGTGATGATCGCGACGACGATGCCGACGCCAAGCGGATCGGCAATGGTTTCGCGCACGCCGTTCGATGCCAGCAATGCCGCCAGCCGCTCGCCCAGCGTGGCGCCGGAAAAGGCACCGGAGAGAACGCCGACCAGGGTGATGCCGATCTGCACCGATGACAGGAACTTGCCGGGGTTGGAGCCGAGCGCCAGCGCGCGGCCAGCGCCCTTAACGTTGCGGTCGATCATTGCCTTGAGGCGGGCAGGGCGTGACGAAACGATGGCAAGTTCGGACATTGCCAGAAGACCGTTCACGCATATGAGGACGGTCACGATGGCGATTTCAAGATAAAGCATGAAGGGTCAATAGCATTGCCGCAGTGCATTCGAAAATAGCGGGGCCGCTATTTTTCGAGGTCACTGCTCCAGGGGTGGTCCCAGGGCGGCGATGAGAAGTGCTCGACCAGCGCATCGACGACGACACGCACCTTGGGCGCGAGATTGCGCGTCACCGGCCAGATCGCATGGACGACGATGTTTTCTATGAGACAATCCGACAGGACAGTTTCGAGCTCGCCGCTGCTGAGGCTGTCGGCGGTCAGCCATGTCGGCAGGAAAGTGATGCCGCAGCCGGCGAGGGCGGCATCCAGCATCGGTTCGCCGTGGCCGAGGATCAGCCGCGCCTGCGGCCGGAATTTGCCGATATGGCCATCGGCATGCCTCACCATCCAAGGATGGACGATGCCGTTGCGGCCATAGACGATGATGCTGTGGCCGGCGAGGTCCTCGATCGACTGCGGCCGGCCATGCTGCTCGAGATAGGCCGGAGCCGCGCAGATAGCCGAGCGCTGCGTGTAGATGCGCCTTGCCGCCAGCGACAGGCTGTCGTCGAGATCGCCCATGCGGATGGCGAGGTCAATGCCCTCCTCGATCAGGTCGACACGCCGATCGCTGAACGAGATTTCCATCGTCAGATCCGGGTGGCGACTGGCGATGCCGAACAGGACGGGCGCGACGCATCTGCGCCCAAAGGCGAGCGGCACGTCGACGCGCAGCTTGCCTGACGGCACCTGCCGGCGCGAAGCGAGCAACGATTGCGCGGCGTCGATCTCGGCAAGCGCCCTGACGCAGGCCTCGTAGTAGCTAAGGCCTTCGCTGGTCGGGCTGAGGCTTCGGGTCGTGCGATTGAGCAAGCGGACCGCCAGCCGCCGCTCCAGTTGCGCGATCGACTTGCCGACTGCCGATTTCGTAACGTTCAGGCGCTCGCCGGCGCCGGTAAAGCTGCCAGCCTCGACCGCATGCACGAAAGCGAGGATGCCTTGCAGGCTGGCCGCCTCCACGGCGCTCTCCTATTGTAGAATTTTTATCTTCAATCAGTATCCAAATATACCGCATAGAGGCACTATTTTCCATAGTTTGATCGCTTAATTATTCCGCATCCCGATCAAAACGCGGAGGCGGACCGAGATGAGCATCAACATCAACAGATCCTGGCAGATGAGCGGGTTCGGCCTGTCAAAGCTGCAACTGGTGGACGGCAGGATACCCGAACCCGGCCCGCGCGATCTTTTGGTGCGCACCAAGGCGGTGTCGCTGAACTACAAGGACCGGATGATCGTGGACGGCGTGCTGATCCCCGACCTGGGCTTTCCCTTCGTGCCGACGTCCGACGCCGTTGGCGAAGTGGTGGCCGTGGGCAGCGATGTCCTCCGCTTTCAGGTCGGACAGCGCGTGCTCGGCCAGGTGCTCGCCGACTGGCCGGATGGCGATGCGCCGCCGGTGCTGCACAAGCACACGCTGGGTTCCTCGCTGCCGGGCACGCTGTCCGAATACGTGATCCTCGGCGAGGATGCCGCGGTGCTGGCGCCGCCGTCGCTGAGCGACGCCGAGGCTGCGACGCTGCCGATCGCGGCGCTGACGGCATGGTTCGCGCTGGCCGAGGCGACAAAGCCGGTGGCGGGCGAAACCGTGCTCATCCAGGGCACTGGCGGGGTGTCGCTGTTTGCACTGCAGTTCGCCGCTGCCTTCGGCCTGCGCGCCATCGTTACGTCAAGCAGCGACGACAAGCTCGCCAGGGCGAGCAAACTCGGAGCCTGGCAGGTGATCAACCATCGCAGCCAGCCGGCATGGGACGAGGTTGCGCGCGAGCAGACCAATGGCGCCGGTGTCAAGCACGTGCTGGAAATGATCGGCGGCGACAACGCGCGGCGTTCGATCAATGCGCTTGCCGCCGACGGCCGCTTGACGGTGATCGGCCTGCTCGGCAGCATGGAGCTGAACTTTCCAATCCTGCCCTTCTTGCGCAATCGCCTCACCGTGCAAGGCATTTCTATCGGCCATCGCCGCAGCTTCGAGCGCATGAACCAGGCGGTCGAGGCGCTCGGCATCAAGCCCGTCATCGACAAAGTCTTCGGCTTCAACGAGGTGCCGCAGGCCTTCGATTGTCTGGAAAAAGGCCCGTTCGGCAAGGTCGTCATCACCACGACCTGACCTCCACCGGTTCCGTCACGGCAGCGGTTTCAATACCCCGATCACTGCCTTGCCGTCGGTGAAATACGGATCGCCGCCGCCGTTGCGGCCCGTTTTCGTCGCACCGATTCCGGCGATTTCGCTGGTCGAGGCCAGCATGCCGGCATTGGTGAGATCGCCGATCAGGAAGTCGCGCTCGGCATCGATGTCGGGGCCGATGTGATGGGTTATCGCCCCGGTGTCGTGGCTGAGGCCGACGCCGCGGTCGAAGCTCGCCGCACCCAGCCAGAGCGGGCGTCCGTCATCGCCAACCGTGTTGGTCTGCCAGAAGCGGACATGGTGGCGCTGGTCGGCACTGTCGCCGACCGGCCTTTCGAAGGCGAGATCCTGGGCGCGGCCTTCGAACAGCAGCCTGCTCATCGGCGCATCGGGATAGGGCCGGGAAAACAGCACGCTTTCGCCGATGTCGATGGCGGTTCTCAGCGTGATGGCGTCGGCCGTGTCCCAGCCGGCGACCGCAAAGGCGTGGACGACCTCCTTTTCGGTGCCGACAAGGCCGACATTGATCGGGTCGCCCGGAATGCCTTGCGGCGTATGCGTCACCATCTCGAAATGCTGCGTGCGGTAGCCGCGCTCGCGCCAGGTCCAGAATTCCGGCGCGGCGACGTAGGCCAACCCGAGATATCCGGCGCAAAGTGCCGCCAGCCAGATCGCCGCGCGCCGCCGAAGGCTTCGCTTACTCACGAGAGGCCACTCCCAAACGCATGCATCATTTTATGCGCCGTTGCATCGGTTGGGCAAAGGGAACCGCAGGTGGTCAGCGGCAGGCGCGATAGCCGCTCCTGCGGTTCTTTATGTCGAAATGGAAATGGTTGCGGTGGTCGTAATTATAGCCAGGGCCGAGCACCGTGGTGAAATACTGGCAGCCGTCGGCGCGGACATTGTTGAGGAAGCCGCGGGTGCGGAAGGCGAACAGGCCGGGCTTGCGCACGTCGATGTCATCGCCGTTGTTGAGCTCAATGCTCATCACGTCGAGCGCGTTGCCCTTGCCATGTTCCGACAAGACACCTTCGCCCGCGATGTTGCGGCAGGAATAGCTGGATCCCTGGTGGATGGTCTTCACGCCCGAAAAATACCGCCAGCGGGCGGCCGGCACGAGCTCGTTCCTGGTCCAGGTGGCGAAGGTGGCGGCCATGTTGCAGGTCAGCGTGGCGGAGGGCTTCATCCCGACGCTGCCGATGGCCGAGACCCTGACCGGATAGTCGATGCCGCACTGGCCCTCATGGATCGGCTGCACGTCGGTGTATACGACGCCGAGGCGCCGCAATTCGTTGCGGCAATCGACTTCGCTCTGCGGCATCTGCTCGGCCGGCGACATCGGCTCGTCCATGCGCGGATAGGCGGCGGTCATATAGGGGTTGGAGGGGACGAGGCGCTGCATGCCGGTATATTGGGGCGCGGAATACTGGGGCGCGGAATATTGGGGCGCGGAATATTGGGGCGTCTCGGGCACGGCGGCGGTCTGGCTGCCGACGTCGACGGCCGGCTGCAGCGCAAACACATCGCCGGTGTTGCAGGCCGATACGGCCGCGATGGCAAGCAGCATCACCTGCCTGGCGGCAACGGAGCGCGCACGATTGTTCTGTCGCGCCATGGCAGGCATGGCGCCAAGTCTTCCGGCCATCGAAAGGTATCCTGTCCCCGGATGGCACAAGTCTAGTCGGCAAGAGTAAAGGAAAGATCAGCGCCCGCATTCACGCCTGGGGCCGAATTGCGGCGCCTGTTCTTCGCATCCACTCACTGGCAGAACGTTCCGCCATGGCGGCGCTGCTCGAGGTCGAAGTGGAAATGCAGTGCATGGTCGGCATCGGCGCCGGGACCGAGCACGGTCTTGAACGGCCCGCAGGCGGCCTTGCGCACACTGTTCAGGAATTTTGCATCCTTTTCGGGCGGCACTGGGCCGATCTCGACCTTTCGTCCGTCGGACAGCGTGAAGGAGGCGATGTCGAGCGCATTGCCGAAGGCATGCTCCGACAGCTTTCTCGTTCCGTTACGCGGGCGGCAGACAAACGCCGAGGCCTGGGTAATCGATTTGAGATCTACGCCGAATTCGGCTTTCGCCGCCGGCTGGATCACATCGACGGTGAAGCGGGCGGCAGCCTCGGCCATCTGGCAATTGAGTTCGGTGCCGGAGCCGATGCCGACAGATTTGCCGAGCGTTTTCAAAATGATAGGGTAGGGGATCGAACAACCGATTTCCGGATTGCTTTCCGCCTTATGCTCCTCGAATTCGACGCCGAGCGCCTTCAGCCGCTCGCGGCAGGCCACTTCGTCCTGAGGCATCTTGTCGGCAGGACGATCGGCCGATCGCGGATCGGGCAGCATTTTGTTGTTGTCGGCATCAGCCGGTTTTTCAGGTGGCTTCGGTGCGACAGCGGGCGGTTCGGCCACCGGCTCCGCGGTGTCGGGTCTTTGTGTCGGAATCGGCACCACGGTCGGCGGCTCAGGCTCGCTTTCGATATCGGGTGACGGCTCCGGCCCCGAAGGCTCGGGACGTGCCTGCTTTCCCTGACGAGACTTTTCTTGATTGAGCCGGTCGGCTGCGCCAGCGGGCTTTGGACCTGCAGCCTTCTGCTCTTCCGTCGTTGTCGCGTCGGCCTTTGGCGCTTCCGCTGGACGCGGCTCTGGCACCGGAACATCGGCGGGCGAGGTCGGCTGGTCCTGCCTTTGCCATTGCGTCTGCTTTGGTGCGATATGCCGCTTGCCCCGCGATCTCTGGCGGTGCTTGGCCCTCGGCCGTAGTGGCTGATCGGCCCGCTGCGTCAACGGCTGCTCCATACGCGGTGTCAGCGGCTGCCTGTGACGATGCCTGGCGTCGGCCGGCGTCGCTAGCAAGGTTGCCGCCAGCAAGGGCAGCGTCAGTCTGCAAAATCCGGAAAAGCTCAGCGTTGCCATCGGCCGGAAACGGCGCCGGCACGGCAAAGTTGCCCTGGAGGGGCGGCGTCGCGATCACAATCGGTTACCAACGCGTTACGCGCCGATCGCTTCCAGCCCTTCCTCCAGCCAGTCGGCGAGCAGCGGCATGCCGAGCAGGTATTTGGCCGTGCGCTTGTTGGCGCGCT
>NZ_RZOT01000227.1:0-8962 GCF_003999085.1 Mesorhizobium sp. M4A.F.Ca.ET.090.04.2.1 | reverse complement strand
GCATGGTTGACACGTATAAGGCAGGCGGCGCGCCGACATGTGCAAAAGACCGGCGTCAACGTACGTGGATACCCGCTTTGGCGGCAAGAGGACGATGATGTCTGCCGCTCGCTTTATCCGGATTACAAGGCCCTGTCGGCCGCATTGCCCGACAGATCCCGGAAGGCTCTGGAATTCCGGTGCTGGCGTCTGAAAATCACGAGACGCAACAGGATTCTCACCGAGGAGGAGGAGCGGCGCTTTCGGAAAATATATCGCTCGGGCACTCAGAAAGATCTGTACGAAGGATTCCCCGATTTAACGGCCGCCCAGCTTTATGATTTCGGACGTCGGCGAGGCCTAAAGCGCCCTCGCCTCCAATGGGTCCGCACCGGAGACAAACTGCTCGACGATCTCAGGGACGAGTGTTGGCGGCTCGGAATAACCATGGCCGACCTCGACGAGTTTACGCGAACTTCGAATCGCTACTTCGCGCAACATAGATGGTGCCGGTCGCCTGTTAGACACGACTTCGTGCTCAGGGCGATCCGAGAGATGGGTGGAAAGCTGATATCCGGCCAGGTCGAGTGGCCTAGCTGAGCGCAGCACCGAGAACCGGACGAGCGTCGACCTTGACGTAGCGACGCCACTTCCAATCGTACCGTGAGCCGGCCGGGGTTTGAAAACCTCGCGCCGGATTTTCTTTTTTGGCCCCAGCCTTATGGTTGGCCTTCGCGATTCGAGGAGGGTCCTCCTCGGCCGTCTCCTTCAGCGCACAGGCGGCATGCGCTGGGCCGTCAGTTGCTGTTGAGCCCGGGCAGCCCGGGCGCGCCGCGATCTGGTCGTTGTGACGGCTCGCAGCGATGCAGCAGGTGCGATGTTGTGGCCGGTTCAGTTCTCCGAAAAGATGTGATGTCGGCGTTTCGGCGACATCGAACGGCGCGGCGTTGGTTCAATCATGGTTTTCGAACCATCCTGACGCCTATGCCATCGGTCGAAGCCTGGCTGTCTTCCAGGAAGACCACGCCGACGTCAGCCAAGGCAGCATAGATATTGTTCATCGTGTCGAGCCGACCACGTACGATCTGATCGTTCCACTTCTCGAAATTCCTGATGGTGTTGATGCCGACGCCAGCGGCATCCGCAAGCTGCTTCTGATCCATCCCGGCTAGCGCGCGAGCGGCTTTTATCTGGTTTCCAGTCACTGGCATTTGGTGCCCCCATATCGCCATTTGGTTTTTATACACAAATAGGTGTTGACACAAGAAGCAAACGCTCTCATGGTTAAATTACCTCGCAAATGGGGTATTAAACCCAACTAGGAGATAGAGCAATGCCGAACAACCGTGTTCGGGCTGCCGCCGAAGGTTTGCCCACAATCAACCGCCGGGCCGCTCTCGTCATGAGCGGATCGGGCCTCGCTGCTACGCTGCTCGGCGTCAGCATCTCTGCTGCCAATGCCTCGCCCGCGCCGGCGGTCGGCAAGCTTTCAGGCCTGGAAGCGACCTTCTTTGTCGAATGGACCAAGCTTCGGGCCATTGAGCCCGAGCACGCTGCCGCGGAGCGCCAGTACTTTGAAGAGCGGGCCAAACTGGTCAAGCCGGTCAGGCGTGAGCTTACAGCAACCGAGGTAGAAGCCTTTCGGAAGATGACCGTCGCCGAACTTAGTGACTGGCGTCATCCTGGGCGCATCGAATTTGATGAGCCCATCCGGGCTTACAACAAAGCCGAATGGGCGATCCGCCGACAGACGGGTTTCACCAAGATTGATCGCGCCTATCAGCGCCAGCACAGCCGCGTTTCGGTGGCAGCTGGTCGGGTGATCCGCTACCCCGCGCAAACTTTCGAGGACATCGCCACGAAAGCGCGGGTGCACAAGGCGTGGGGGTTCGACTGCAGCGATCTCGAATGCGTCATGAAAGATATCGCCCGCATTGCCCGCGGGGGAGGGTTGTCTGTCGGTTAGTCAGGCCATTTTACGGAACCGGCCCGCTGCCTCACGGTGGCGGGCTATTTTGTTTTCACCCCAGCACTCTCAAGACCTTTTCGCACCCCCACTAAGAACGGCGTGAAATTCGCTGGTGTGGCTGGTTGCGCCGGTAATGCAGGGAGTGCCGCATTCATCCCTCTCACTGTTCGAAATCCAGCCTCGAAGCCTGCCGCGTAGTCATTGTGCGGAATCGACAAATCAATCTCCTCTTGCTCGGGCTCTCTCAGCGACCCGCGTTATGGCCAATCTCGCGGATCTCCCCATGCGCTCTTTTGTGCGTCGTAAGGAATTACCACATCTGCTTTTGGTGGTGTCAGTCCTGGCCAACGAACGAGAACATGAATGTTGCGAGTGTCGTCGACGCCTCGCGCATGCTCTAGCGCAAGCTTCTTGGCGGACTCGATATTGCCGATCGGAACTTTGTTCTGAGTTTTACCATCCACGATGACAAAACATTCCATGGCTGTGCTTCCTCCTTATTCATGTCGCATACCATGTCGCGTGGACCTGCCGATAGTCGCAGGAAACACTTGGAAATCAACGGAAGCTGATTGCAACATGGCGCGACACAAAATCGGCGCGACCGCCCTTGCGGGCAAGCGCCAACGCCTTGATTTCATTAAGGAAGTGGATGGTAGCGGGAGAGGGACTTGAACCCCCGACCCCAGGATTATGATTCCCGTGCTCTAACCAACTGAGCTACCCCGCCAGGGCGGTGAAAGGCCCGAAATCTGCCTCAAACCGCAAGGCATGTCGGGGCGTTCACCAAGGTCGGCGCGGATATAAGGTTGGCAGGGCAAGCCTGTCAAGCTTCGATACGATCAGTCGCCCGGCATATTCGCGCAACCCCAAAAGCTTTGCCGGACAGGCATCTGATCTGGGCTACCGGGGTTGAGTTCGACCGGGCACGTCGCTATGTCTCGGCCACGAAATTCTAGAGTTTGAACGAATGAAGCCGCGCATTGCAGTCCTCGGTTGCGGATACTGGGGCAGCAACCATATCCGCACCCTCAAGGCGCTCGGCGCCTTGCACGCGGTTTCGGATCTCAATCGCGCCCGCGCGGAAGGCTTTGCCAGCGAGCAGGACTGCCTGGCGATCGAACCGGAGCAATTGTTCACCCGCGACGACGTCGACGCCATCATCATGGCGCTGCCGCCGCAGTTCCATGCCGACATGGCGGTGCGCGCCGTCGAGGGTGGCAAGGACGTGCTGGTGGAGAAGCCGATCGCGCTGACGGTGGCCGACGCCGAGCGCTCGGTCAAGGCGGCCAAGGATAATGGCCGCGTCTTCATGGTCGGCCATGTCCTGCGCTTCCACCCCGCCTTCGAGACGCTCAAGGGTCTGATCGACAATGGCGAGCTCGGCGAGGTGCGCTACATCCATTCGCATCGCCTCGGCCTCGGCAAGTTCCATACCGAGAACGACGCGCTGTGGGACCTCGCGCCGCACGATCTGTCGATGATCCTGGCGATCACCGGCACGGAACCGATCGAGGTCAGGGGCGAGGGCGCGGCGCTGCTCGACAATCTCAGCGACTTCGCGCATCTGCACATGCGCTTTCCCAACGGCCTGCGCAGCCATCTGTTCGCATCGCGGCTCAATCCCTATCGCGAGCGGCGGCTGACGGTTGTCGGCACCAAGGCTATGGCGGTGTTCGACGATGTCGAACCTTGGGAGCGCAAGCTTGCCGTCTATCGCCATGCGGTCTGGCAGGACAGCGGCCAGTGGGCCTTCACTACCAACGAGCCGTCCTATGTGGCGGTCGGTGAAGGCATGCCGCTGACGCGCGAACTCGCGCATTTCATGCAATGCATCGAAACCCGGGCCGAACCCCGCACCAGCGGCGAGGAAGCGATCAGGGTGCTGCGCATCCTGACGGCGGGTACAGTCACCCACACCGGATCTTCATCCTGAGCCTGGCCTAAACCGTCCAGAGGATCGTGGCGATGTGCCGCGCTATTCGGCGGGGATCTGCGCCGGGCGGGCGGCAAGCCGCGTCAGCATGGCCTCGGCCTCGGCGCCGCGCTCCGAGCGTTCGATGAAGCCGCCGCCGAACACGCGCGCCTCGTTGCCGTCGTCGGAATAGAGCACGCAGGCCTGGCCGGGCGCGATGCCCGACTCGCCGTCGACCAGTTCCACCGAGGTGACGCCATCGCGGTGATGCAGCACCGCCGGACGCGGCGGGCGCGTCGAGCGGACCTTGGCGAACAGCTCCAGCCCGCCGGCCGGCACGTCGGCGAGCGGCCCGTCGCCCAGCCAGTTCATGTTGCGCAGATAGATCTTGTGCGTCTCCAGCGCCTCGCGCGGGCCGACGATGACGCGGGCGCGGTCGGCGTCCAGATGGACGACATAGAGCGGCTCGCCGGAGGCGATGCCGATGCCGCGGCGCTGGCCGATCGTATAGCGCAGGATGCCTTCATGGCGGCCGAGCACGCGGCCGTCGATGTGGACGATGTCACCGGGATTGGCGGCGGCCGGCTTCAGCTTGGCGATGATGTCGGAATATTTGCCCTGCGGCACGAAGCAGATGTCCTGGCTGTCCTGCTTGGTGGCGACCGTTAGCCCCATCTCCTCGGCGATGGCGCGAACCTGCGGCTTCGACAGGCCACCCAGCGGAAAGCGCAGATAGTCGATCTGCGCCTGCGTGGTGGCGAACAGGAAATAGCTCTGGTCGCGGTCGGCATCGACCGGGCGGTAGAGCGCGCGATGGGCGCCGTTGGCGCCGGAGCGGATGTAGTGGCCGGTGGCCAAAGCATCGGCTCCAAGGTCCTGCGCGGTTGCCAGGAGGTCGGCAAACTTCACCGTCTGGTTGCACGAAACACAGGGTATCGGCGTTTCTCCGGCGACATAGGAATCGGCGAAGGGATCGATGACCGCCTTGCGGAAGCGCTCCTCGTAGTCGAGCACGTAATGCGGGATGCCGAGTGTCTCGGAGACACGGCGGGCATCGTCGATGTCCTGGCCGGCGCAGCACGAGCCGGCGCGATGTGTCGCCGCGCCATGGTCATAGAGCTGCAGCGTGACGCCGACGACGTCATAGCCTTCGCGCTTCAGGATGCCGGCGACGACAGAGGAATCGACGCCGCCCGACATGGCGACGACGACGCGGGTGTTTTCGGGGCGTCCGGGAAGGTCGAGGCTGTTCATTGTACTTTCGTTCTGCGTGGCGTCTGAATGCCAATGGCCGGAATATAGGTCAAGCACCCGCGTGGCGCCAGCGTCTCCCGGACGGGTCGATTTTTTGCCTGCAAAATCAATGCCCGGCGGCGCATCTCTCAAATGCCGAGGAAAACGCTAACGCGACGTTCACGATCCTTACCTAGTCATTAGGGTTCGCTTAGGCAATTTTTAAAGCTGTGGCGGTACTGTGGCGGGGATTGGGTCTTTGAGTTTTTTGTAGAGAGTACGATGACCGATCTGGTTAGACCGCGAGTCAAGTATGTTATCGGGCCTGACGGCAGCCCTCTTACGATTGCCGATCTGCCGCCGACCAATACACGGCGCTGGGTTATCCGGCGCAAGGCGGAAGTGGTGGCCGCGGTGCGTGGCGGCCTGCTCAGCCTCGAAGAGGCTTGCCAGCGCTACAAGCTCACCACCGAGGAATTCCTGTCCTGGCAAGCGTCGATCGACGAATACGGCCTTGCCGGGCTGCGCACGACGCGCATCCAACAATACCGGCATTGAGGCCTGTTCAGGCTAAACGAAGGGCGCGGTAAACCGCGCCCTTCGTTTTTTGTCGGATCGTCCCGCGCTCAGACTGCCAGCACCACCTTGCCGATCGGCCTGGCGGCGAGGAAGGCATGGGCGTCGCCGGCCCGCGCCAGCGGAAAGCTTTCCGCCACATGCACGGCAAGCTTTCTCGCATCGACCAATTTCCCGAGTTCAATGAGACCGTCGCGATCCGGCACCACCGACATGCGCTCGACGCGGATGCCGCGGGCGCCGGCCGTTGCCCTGGTGGCGTCGTGAACGTTAAGCAGCGACACCAGCATGCCGCCGTCACGCACGACTTTCAGCGACTGGTCGGCATGATCGCCGCCGATTGCGTCCAGCACCAGATCGACATCGCCGACCTTTTCGGTGAAATCACCTGCGGTGTAGTCGACGACCTCGTCGGCGCCGATCGAGCGCACGAAGTCGAGCTTGTCCGGACTGGCGGTCGCTATGACATGGGCGCCGTGCGCCTTGGCGATCTGCACCGCCAAATGGCCGACGCCGCCGGCCGCCGCGTGCACCAGCACGCGCTGACCCTTTCTCAGGCCGCCGTGGCGGACGAGGCCTTGCCAGGCTGTCAGGCCGGCCAGGGGCAGCGCCGCGGCGTGGATGTGATCGATGCTTTCGGGCTTTGGCGCAATCTCATCGGCGGGGGCCACGGCCAGTTCGGCGTAGGCCGCCGCCTGCTTCGGAAAGTGCGGCATGCCGAACACCTGATCGCCAACCTTGAGGCCGGTAACATCGGGGCCAAGCGCCTCGATGGTTCCGGAAATGTCCCAGCCGAGGATGAAGGGCGGCTCGCCGAGCAGCGGATAGTTGCCGCCGCGCACCGCGCCGTCGACAGGGTTGATGCCGGCGGCGCTGACGCGGACCAGCACTTCGCCGGCCTTCGGCGCCGGGTCCGGCCGGTCGGCGATGACAAGGACGTCGGGACCGCCGACGGTATTCTGGGTAACGGCACGCATGAGAGGCTCCTCGATGTTGGTGTGCCGCTATCATTTGGATAGTAATATTCTCTTGTCTAGTATGTACCTTATCTATATATAGGCAGCTCATGGATAGTGATTGCGGCGCCCCCTTCGGCTATGATGCATTCCGGCGGACGTGCCCTTCGCACACCGTGCTCGAAATGCTGGCCAGCAAATGGGTCTACCTGACCGTCTGCGCGCTGCGCCGCGGGCGGATGCGCAATGGCGAGCTGGCCCGCAAGCTCGAAGGCATCACGCCGAAAATGCTGACTCAGACGCTGCGTGTGCTCGAGCGCGACGGGCTGGTGCGGCGGGAGATCTTTCCGGTGATCCCGCCAAGGGTCGAATATGAGCTGACCGATCTCGGCCGGAACCTGGCGGGACTGCTCAATCAGATACAGTCCTGGTCGGAAGAGCACGCGCCCGACATCAAGGCGGCCCGCACCCGGGCATCGATGGACCGTCAAGCGGATCTTGCGACGCTGGACTGAGCGGCCGCCAGGCTCCTGGCCGGCGGTTCGCCGGCTTGCGTCGCGCGGATAGCGCTCGTCGGCGGCTTTACCCGATCATTGCGCTGCGGCCGCCGAGTTCGGCGTCGCGAATCTTGGTGTCGCGTGATTCCAGCATCTCTGCCTTGGAAAGCTCCGCTTCAGCTTCGCCGAGTAATGATTCGGCAGTGCTTCGCTGCTGGGCGAGGTCGCTTTGCGAATTTCTCAGGTTGTCGCGGCGCAGGCGCGCCGCCTTGGCGAAGGTCGGATAGGCAAAATGATTGATGTCGGTGATGCCGGCCTTCTTCTCCTCGGCGGCGATCTGCACCTCCAGTTCGACGGCCATGCGTTCGAACTCGGCGATCATCATGTCGAGCTGCAGCAGCTGCCGCCGCTTCTCATTCACCTGAAACTGTTTCAGCCGAACGAGGTTTTCACGTGACTTCATGATTCGGTACTCCCGGAAACGCACACCCGCACATATCGTCCAATCCGCTCGGAAAGGCCCAAGCGCTGCCCGTATCCCCTGGCTTTCCCCCCACTATGGGAAACAAACTCCTAAAGTTTTTTGCCGTTGGTAACCATTCGTTTACGGGCATTGTTAATCATACGGGCGAGGACTTAAGGCCGGGTAAAAATTCCGGCTTTCGACGGGAAGCCGACCAGCGAGTCCCTGGAGTCACTTAGGCTGGCTTATTAATGTGGTGCATTAGCGGTTTTGGTCTGTGATTCGTTATTAGATTCAAGAGGGTGTAGAAAGGGGTTAAAAAATCTGGTATCGTCCTCGGCACGAAATTAGGTTTTGTTAACCATTCGATGGCACCTTCTGTTCAGGCAATCACTGCTCCGGTCCCGGACGGGTCGTGACATGGTCCGGCAGCAGAAAAGGGGAATGAAATGCGTGTTCTGCTGATAGAAGATGACAGTGCAACCGCACAAAGCATCGAATTGATGCTGAAATCGGAAAGCTTCAATGTCTATACGACCGATCTCGGCGAAGAGGGTGTCGATCTCGGAAAGCTCTACGACTACGACATCATCCTTCTCGACCTCAATCTGCCGGACATGTCGGGCTATGAAGTCTTGAGAACGCTTCGCCTGTCCAAGGTGAAGACGCCTATATTGATCCTGTCCGGCATGGCCGGCATCGAGGACAAGGTGCGCGGCCTCGGCTTCGGCGCCGACGACTACATGACCAAGCCATTCCACAAGGACGAGTTGGTGGCGCGCATTCACGCCATCGTGCGGCGTTCCAAGGGCCATGCCCAGTCGGTTATCACCACCGGCGACCTGGTGGTCAACCTCGACGCCAAGACCGTCGAAGTCGGCGGCCAGCGCGTCCACCTGACCGGCAAGGAATACCAGATGCTGGAGCTGCTCTCGCTGCGCAAGGGCACCACGCTGACCAAGGAAATGTTCCTCAACCACCTCTATGGCGGCATGGACGAGCCGGAACTGAAGATCATCGACGTCTTCATCTGCAAGCTGCGCAAGAAGCTCGACGCGGCCTCCGGCGGCCAGAACTACATCGAGACCGTTTGGGGCCGCGGCTACGTGCTGCGCGAGCCGGAAGACATCCGCGTCAGCGCCTGACCCATTCTTTCGATTGCTCTTCAGCACAAAAAAACCCGGCTTCAGCCGGGTTTTTTGTGTTGAATGGCCAATCCTGGCCTGCCGTCAGGCGGCGATCTTCAGGACGCGGAATCGTTCCAGCAATTGCGGCCGGTTGAATGGTTTCAAGAGGTAGCCCTGGGCGCCGGCCCGCTTTGCCCGCATGATCGATGCGACATCGACCTCGACCAGAGAGACCAGGATCTGCGGC
>NZ_RZOT01000226.1:0-8973 GCF_003999085.1 Mesorhizobium sp. M4A.F.Ca.ET.090.04.2.1 | reverse complement strand
AATTAATATTGCGGATTCTACTGCAGCAAAATCTGCTTTCCGCAATCGGCTGTGGAGCCGGCGTGTGCGACGCAGCATGCCAGAGTCGAACCCGAAAACCCATTCAAAATTATTTGTGCTTGGCCTTGCCCGAGGTATCCCGCCTTAATAGAGTCGCAAACTGTTCATGTTAGAGTTTGGATAGGTTGGGAAGGCCGGAAGCAACCGGCCGAAAAGCGAGCAGCAGGATAAGCTCGCGTGGCGCATGGGGAGATACTCGGGTGGGTAAGTCGTCACTTTTGCATGCTCGTGTCGGTTGATGGATCGACGGACATGTCACTTCCAAAGTTCATTGTCGGGATGCTGTTCGCCCTCGCGATCGTGATCTCGTGGTCCTATTTCGATGGCGCCTCGCTAGGCACGATCATGCTGCGCGCCGTGATCTGCGTCGCCATTAGTCAGGCCGGCTATTTTCTGCTGGTCTTTCTCATGGTTGCCAGGAGCGCGCCGACCGTGGCCGACAGGATGCGCGAGGCCGAAAGAGGCCTTGGCGCTCCAAAGGCTGCCAAAGGCGAGAAGTTCAGCGCCAGGCGCAGCATCCGTTAGCGCGGCGTCCTGCTGAAACCGCGAGGCGGGCGCGCTCAGCCGGCGTCGGCAACCTCTGGTTCCGCCTGCTCGCCCGACAGCATCCTGGACAGCCGGCTGCCGGATTTCGCCTTCAGGCGCTGATACTGCCCGACCTCGACGATGCGGCCGTTCTCGATGGCCACTACCCAATCGGCGAAGGCGATCATCGAAGGCCGGTGTGCAATGGTCAGGATTGTCATTGTGCCGCGCAGCCCGTCGATCGATTTGGCGATCAGCGACTGATTCTGCCAGTCGAGGGCGCTGGTCGCCTCGTCGAGGATGAGCAGCGATGGCTTGCGCAACAGCGCCCGCGCCAGCGCGATCCTCTGGCGTTCGCCACCCGAGAGCCGGATGCCGCGGTCGCCGACCACCGTGTCCAGCCGCTGCTCCAGCCCCTTGACGAAATCGGCCGCATGCGCCGCGCGCAACGCCGCCCACAGCTCCGCGTCGCTGGCTTGCGGCGCGGCAAGCCTGAGGTTCGCCGCGATCGTGTCGTGCAGCAGGAACACGTCCTGCGGCACATAGGCCACCTGGTCGCGCCAAAGCCTGCGGTTGTCCGGCCCGATCTCGACACCGTCGGCGAGGATCTTGCCTTGTGTCGGTTCGAGCAGGCCGAGCAGCATGTCGGCGATCGTGCTCTTGCCCGATCCTGAAGGGCCGATAAGGGCGGTGACCTTGCCGGCGGGAAGGCCGAAGGTGATGCCGCTGACCACAGGCTTGCCCTCCGCGGCATCGGCAAGGCCGGCATAGGCAAGCGAGACATCGCGTATGTCGAGCCCGACATCGAGGGTCAACCTCACGCCCTGCGCGGCCTGGCTGGCCGCCGTCTCGCGCTCGGCGTCGAAGCGCGTCTGCAGGTCCTGCATCGAGGCGTAAGCGGGCACGTTGATCAGCAATTGCTGTGCCTGCGTCTGCATGTCCATGAAGCGCGGCGCGATCCGCATGAAGGCCAGAAGCAGCACGACGATTTCGGCCAGCGCGAGATGGAACCGGGTAAGCGCAATGTAGATGAACAGGCTGAGGCCGATGACGCTCGCCACCTGGAAAAAGGCCGTGCCGATCGTGCTGTTGCGCACATAGCTGATGTTGTCGGCCTTCATCTTCTCCAGTGTCGCCTGCAGCTGCGCGAAATAGCTCGCCTCGACATTCAGGCTCTTGGCCACCTTGATGCCGCCGAGGAATTCCGAGACGGTGCGGTACTGGTCCTGGCGATTGGCGGTGAGCACCCGGCCATAGGTCGTCGCGCGCGAGCGGAACGGCCGCAGCGCCACGAACATCAGCACGCCGATGACGATGGCGAACGAGGTCATCACCGGCGAGATGAACAGCGACACCGCGAGATAACCGGCCAGTAGCACGGCGGTTTGCACCAGCATCAGCAGCGAGAAGGCGGCGGCCTGTATGCGATCGATGTCGCCGGTCAACGCATGATCGAGATCAGAACTGCGTGTGCGCGCGAAAATGCCCCAGCGCGCTCTGCCGATGGCCTCGAACAGATCCATGCGCAGGCGGTTGACGAAGTCATAGAGCAGCCGCGCCATATAGACGGACTTGAAGCGGTTGAAGCCTGCCTGCAGCGCGACGAGGCCGACGAGCAGGCAAAGCACCGTCGCCAGCCCAAGCGTCCCGCCAGGCACCAGCCAGGACAGGACAGGGTTGTCAGGCAGCCTGATCGCGAAATCCTGGTCGGATCTGCCGATAAGATGCAGCAGCGGGACGAGCAGCAGGATCGAGATGCCTTCGGTCAGGCTGCCCAGGATGAGGAAGACGAGCGCGATCCATGTCCGCCGCCCGCCGATCCGGGCCATAACGGCGCCGAAGCCGGCAATATCCCGAACCAGCGACAGGCGAAGGATTTTGGCCATGGCTCGTCTCACTCCGGCCTGTTGCCGGACGCCAGGTCCCGTTCGATCAGCGCGACAGCCTCGCCGATCCGGTTCAGCCCGGCCGGCACTTCGAGGCGATGCACGCCGATCCGGTTGGCCAGCCCCGCGCATTGGCGAAGATGCATGGCGGCGAAATCGCCGACCAGCGCGGCGCGGCCGAAGCGCGTCACGTAGGAGAATTTGATGAGTGCCGACAAGGCGCCAGGCCCCGCATGGGGCGAGATCGCCGCGCTGTCGCGGCGCTGGAGAATGTAGATCCGCGTTGCCGCAACCGCGCCGCGGGCAAATCCGCCATGCAGGCGGTGCTGCGCCTTGTCGATGGCCGGATGCGCCTGCGGGCGGATTTCCGCTTGCCGGATCGGGATGGCGGCGGCGGCATCGGCGGCGAGCTTCAGCTGCGGAAAGGCGGGAATGATCACCGGTCCGTCCGGCCTCGACATATCCACCGCCACGACATCGTCGGTCAGCAACCGGTGCCCGGCGCTGATCATCGCGCCGGCCGTAGTCGACTTGCCGGCGCCCTTGTCGCCCATGAAGATCGCGCTCCTGCCGCCGACGGCGATCGCACTGGCATGCAGCACGAGCAGGCCGCGCTGGTGCAGAAGCAGCGCCATGACCGGCCCCAGCAGCGGGAAGGCGATCAGCTGGTCGTCGATGCCGGGCACGGGCTCGATGTCGATGCGGCGGGCATCGCTGATCAGGAAAGCGCCGACCGCCTCCCAGGCGAGATACTGCCGCGCCGGCTCGAAGCGAAAGGCGGTTCCGGCCACGAGCTGGGGTCCTGGATGGTCGATCGGGCCCACCGTGATCACAATGTCTGGCTCGGCCGGCGCCGTGGCTTCCAGTTCGGGCAAGGCCACCTCCGACCTAATCGTCAGCCCATAGGCCCGGTAGAAGCGGCGTTCCCGGCCGCTCTTTTCGACCGGCTCAGCCGAATTCTGACGGAGTGCGGGCGCGAGCGAACCGTTGAACGACATCATGCGTGGCTCCCGCCGATTTTGACCTGGCGCAGCCAGAGCGACAGCGAGGTCGAGCGCCAGACATATTGCACGTCCAGCGGCTCCGCCTCGTGCGGCCGCCGCAGGATGCGGGCATAGGCGGCGGTCACCTCCGGCAGGTTGACATAGGGCTCAATCAGGCCGGCGTCCGACCCCAGCACCCTGTCCAGCAGGTCGCGGTGGTTGCCGACCATGCCCTTGACTAGGTTGGCCGTGAAATCGATCTTGTCGCGTCGCCACTGCACAGCGGGCGGCAGGATGCCGTCCATGGCGCGGCGCAGCACGTAGCGGCCAAAGCCCCGGTTCAGCTTCTCCTCGCCCGGCAGCGCCAGGCAGAACTCGACCAGCGGCTTGTCCCAGAACGGATAGCGCGGCTCGACGCCGAAATTGGCGGCGGCCTTGTCGAGCACCTCGAAGGCGTGCGGCACCAGCCCCGTCGACAGGATCCAGCGATGCGTCAGCGCCTCGCTGGCGCTGACGCTGGACGGCATGTAGCCGGCCCTGTGGAACCGTTCGGCGAGCTCGGTTCGCCGGGCAAGCGCCGGGTTGACCAAGCCGCCCCAGCCACGCGGCGCAGGCGCCGGCCCGCGCCGCAGCCTGCCGAGGACGCGATTGGCCATCCCCCTCAGTTTCGCGATCCGCCAGGCCGGCCCGTAGACGGTCAGGAATTTGAAGTACATGCCGAGCATGCCGTCGCCATAGGTATTCGAGGCGCCGCGCAATTCCCGCCACAGCTCCATCCACCTGCCGGCATCGGCCAGCTCGTGCAGATGGCCGTGGCCTTGCGACACCACCTCGTCGCCGCCATGGCCGTCGAGCAGCACCTTCATGCGCTGCGCGCCGGCGGTCCGGTAGATGCTGCGGGTCAGCGACAGGCCAGGCGCCAGGAACGTGCCTTCCTGCTCCTCCAGGATGCGCTCGAACTCGGCGAAGGGCGCATAGTTGCCCACGCTGATCAGCGTGCTGTCGAGGCCTGGCCTTTCAAGCACGGCGTCGATGAAAGGCTTCTCGTCCATCGAGGAGCCTTTCTCGAAGATCAGCGAGAAGGTCGGCAGTCCGGGCTTGCGCGTCGCGGCTCTCGCAAGCCCGGCCACGCAGGCGATTGAGGAGGAATCGAGGCCGCCGCTCAGCATCGCGCCGACCGCATCGGTTCCGCGCATGCGATTGTGGACCGACTGCTTGAACAAATGTCCGAACTCCTCGGCGGCATCCGACCGGAGCGGCCGTCCCGAGGGTTGGATCTGCCAGTAGCGGCGCAGCACCACCTGGCTGTCCGTCACCGTCAGGCTGTGGCGGGCCGGCAAGCGGAAGATGTCGGTGTAGGCGGTGGATTGCGGATCATCCGTCAGCCCGGCCAGGAAGCCGGAAATCTGGTGCTCGCTGATGCGCGCGCTGGTGTCGTCGAGGCCAAGGATCGGTCCGATCTCCGAGGCGAAGGCGAAACGCCGGTCGCTCGCGTGATAATAGAAGGGTTTGACGCCGAAATGGTCGCGGGCGCAAAACAGCGCCCGGCGTTCGCTGTCCCAGATGGCGAAGGCAAAGTCGCCTTGCAGATGGGTGGGGCTGGCATCCCCCCAGGTGAGATAGGCGCGCATCACAAGCATGGCGTCGGCGACCGACTTGTCCCGGATGCCGAGCCGCGCCAGCAATTCGTCGCGATTGTCCAGCCGGCAGTCGGCGGTGATCGCCAGCCTGCCGCCGGCCATCGTCAGCGGACCCGGCCCGGCTTCGTCGGTCGTGTTCAGCCAGGCATGGCCGAGGGCTATCGCCGTGTCCGACCACCACGAGGCGCCGTCACGGGCGCGATGCCGCATGCGCGCCAGCATTTGCTGGATGTCGGCGGCGGTGGCGGGTTTGCCAGCCCGTCTGGACAGGATTCCGGCGACGCCGCTCATCGTTCACTGACCGTGGTCGACGAGATGGGCAAACCCGGCAAGGGAGCCGCCAAGCACGATCTGATTGCCGCTCATCAGCCAGGCATGCGCTTTCAGTTCGGCTCCGGTGTCCTGCGCGATGCCGATGCGTATTCTCGATGTGTTGCCTTGGCGGGCGAGGAGGTACTGGCCCGACAATGCCTGGGTCAGGCAGCTCGCATGGGGAACAAGGCGGGCCGCGGCCGCGACGCCCCAGGCGACGCGTCTCAGATCGGCGACGCTGGCCGCCTCGCGCGCGTCAAGCCGGGTCACCAGGCGGCGAACGCGGTTGAAGGAAAACAACGTCAGCCCCAGCCGCACGGCGGCGACCACCACAATGCAGCGCGCCAGGAAGAGCATCTCCGCACCGCTGAGCGAGAGGAGCCTAGATAAGTTCCTCATGGTGGAGCCTCGCAAGCCCTGCCGCGGCCAGGCCTTTCAACAGTCCATCGACGTCGGCCTTGCAGCGCGCTGGATCGACGTCGTAGCGCGTGAGCACCGCGGCGCGGATGTCGGCAACCGGGCGCGGCTCCTGGATCAGTTCCCAGATATAGGCGCCGACACTGTTCAGGCTGTAATAGATGTTGGTTTGCAGATTGAGCAGCGCCAGTCCGTTGCCGAATTCGCAAGCCACGGCGTCGCTGGTGGCTGTTACGCGGTCTCGATCCGCCGGATCCCACGTCATCCTAAAACCTCGCTACAAAACGCTACGCTTCGTCAGTTCCAGGAAGGGATCGATCGGCATCAGCCGAGTCGCCCCGAGAGGTCATCGTTGAGATGCCCAGGGCCTTGTGCCGGTCCGGTCGCGGCCTCAGGCAGGAAGCCGGGGGATTGGGCCCCCGGCTTCCCGAGAAGACGTATTCGGAGCCCCAACTTTGCGCCCCGGAACACAATCAAGCTCAAGAGAACGTAAGCTGGTCGAAAGGCGTATGCGCAGGGAATGCTGCGTCGAGCGCCGTCGTGCCCGAGCCGCCCTGCGTGATCGTTTCGATCGAACCGTGAACCGTCAGGCTCGGCGTCTCGTACTCTTGCTTTTCAACATTCTGTTCCATTTTACTCTCCGGTAAGGACTGGAAACGGCCTGTCGAGTGCCGGCAGCACATTGCTATGCTGCAACGCAATAGCTGCATGGCACCCTAAATGAGTCAAGCATGATTTACCAACCATTAATCAATTCTTGGTTGCGCCTGCCTTGGTTGGTGATCAAGCCTTTTGCAGGCATATCCTTGCCATGCCCTGCAAAGGGAGTTCAACGCCGAGTCGGCGGCGCCAATTTAAGCATTTGATTTAATTATTATAAGTCCTTCTTGACTCAAAATGCTCGCATTATAGGAATGAAGAATTTGTGCCGGATGCGCCCGAATTCGTGTCGAATCGCAGGCTCGAACTGGGTCGCCTGTCGAGTTGCCCAAGTGCCGCCCATGTAAACGCTGTGGTTGCAGGACTCCGCCGCGACAAAGCAATGCTGGACGGCTGCGGCGATTTTGGCGATGCTTTTCTTCGCAGTTGCAATATAACACGCTGGGCGGATTTTTTGCGAGGACCTTGTCGGGAATGGCCGTGCAGGAAAGTGCTTACCAGAGGCTACGCGCCGCCGACTGCGCCGACGAAGTCGACTACGTTCAGGTGTGCCTGAGGCTGTTTTTCGCGCCCGGCCCGGGTGCGGTGGCAGTCGGCGTGCAGGCGCCGTCCATCTCCACCGCCGTGGTTGCCGACATCGCCAGGCTGAACAAGGTTGCGATCTTCGTGCTCAAGGCCTTGTCCTATACCAAAGCCGGCGAAGCGCCGTCCGAACTGCTCGGCTGGCTCGACACTTACCGTCGCCGCACGGTCTCGATGAATTCGTCCGGCATCATGGATTCCTTGGCCATTCATCAGGCGCTGCGCGAAAGGCATATCGATTTCGTTTTCCTGAAAGGGCCGTTCCAGCAGCAGTTGCTCTATGGCGATCACTTCATGAAGCCGTCGGGCGATGTCGACATCCTCGTCTCGCAGGCCGGCTTTGCAAAGGCGCGCGAGGCGCTGCGCGCGATGGGCTACGAGGTCGCCGGCAAGTCGCGTTCGCTGTGGTGGCTGCGTTTCCTCGGCGAGCAACACATGATCCGTGGCGATGACGCCAGGCCGTCCACCGTCGACCTCCACTACCGGCTGCAGCAGCCCGGCTCGCCGAGCCCGCGTGACACCGACGGCTTCCTGCGGCGCAGGCGCGAGGTCGGGATCGCCGGCAATCATGTGCCTTTCATTTCGGCTTCCGATACGCTGCTCTTGTCCTGCATCAGCGTCGCCAAGGCCTTCTTCAACCGTGAGCCCTGCGCCGGCTATGTCTGCGATGTCAGGGCCAGTGCCGGCCGCCTCGGCGAAGCCGAACAGCGGGACCTGCTCGACTACGCGGCCGGGCAGGGGCTGGAGGATACGCTGCTGCTGGGCCTCAGGGCGGCCGACGTGCTGTTTGGCGGCGCGGGTACGCTGCTGTCGGAGCGCGCCACGCGGATACTGTCGCGCATCGACGACGCCGACCTCCTCCACATGGTGATTGCGCCCTGGCTGTCCTCTCTGCGCTGGCCCCTGCGCAGGACGGTGCTTTGGGAACTATGCGGCCGCGCGCCGGTCCGCTATCTGGCCGAGGCCGGCTGGGCGGCTTCGGCCGATCTCAGCCGACGCATTTTCGAACGGCCGGCAGTCGGCTAAGCAGGCAGCCGGTGACGATCGTTTTGGGGCACAGGGGCAGGAAATTCGAAACAGACTCGTTCGATCGAGAGGTCAATTGATGTCCAGCACAGCTTCCCGGGTCTGCGTGATCATCGCCGCCCGTAACGCCGCCCGAACGATCCCGGCCGCCATAGCGTCGGCGCTGCGTGAGCCGGAAGCGGCTGAAGTCGTCGTCGTTGACGACGCCTCCACCGACGACACCGCCGAGGTGGCGCGCGCCGCCGATGACGGCAGCGGCAGGCTCAAAGTCATGCGCCTCGATGTGAACCGGGGGCCGTCCTTTGCCCGCAATGCCGCGATTGCCGGCTCGAGCTCACCCTTCATCAGCGTCCTCGACGCCGACGATTTCTTCCTCGAGGGCCGCTTTCGCAGGCTGTTCGCCAGCACCGACTGGGATTTCGCCGCCGACAACATCATGCTGATCCGGGACGACACGGCGACCGATGTCTCAAAGGTCGTCGCCCCGTCCTTTTCGGCCGATCCGGAATTCCTCGACTTCGAGCGTTTCGTCGAAGGCAACATCTCCAGGCGCCGCGTGCAGCGCGGCGAACTGGGCTTCTTGAAGCCGGTCATCAGCCGGGCCTTCCTCGAACGCCACGGTCTGCGTTACGACGAGAACCTGCGCCTCGGCGAGGACTATGAGCTCTATGCCCGCGCCGTCGCCTGCGGCGCCCGTTTCAAGGTCATCAGGTCCTGTGGCTATGGCGCCATCGTGCGTGCCGATTCGCTGAGCGGTCGCCACAAGACGCAGGATTTGAAGCGCCTTGCCGACGCGGACCTGGCGTTGCTTGCCATTGATACGCTGCCGGAGACATCCAAGGCGGCGCTCAGGAAACATGAGCGCCATGTGCGCGACAAATA